>JBCDHO010000295.1:0-4042 GCA_038749855.1 Pseudomonadota bacterium | reverse complement strand
CCCGCAGCAGGGCGGCCTGGATGGCAAAGACCACGATCGGCGCGCCAAACACGAGCGTGCCATCCACGAAGCCCCGGCGCGGGGCGGGCAGGCGCAGGGCGAACAGGATGGCCACGCACTGGTAAAGGAAGAAATGCGCCAGCACGAAGGGCTCCGTGCTCTTGAAGTAGCGGGGCTCGTAGTACTGGAAGCCCCAGAAGCCGCCGATGACAAACGTAAAGAAGAACCCGAGCAGGTTCAGTTCGCGCCAGGCCCGGAAATAGGCGATAAACAAAATGCCGATGTTCAGCACGAGGTAATAGCTGAACAGCACCACGTGGTTGCCCTCACCGCTCGAGGTGAGGATCGGCGCCAGGAAACCGCCGACGATGCCCAGAATCGCCAGGCCCCGGGCGTTTTGCAGCACGGCCAGCACGCCGAGCAGCAGCGCGAGGGCCACCAGCAGCAGGAAGGCGATGCTGGCCGGCAGCAGCTGCCAGACCCGCAGCGCGGCGAAGATCGCCAGGAACATGATGCCGAGGCCGCCGCCCTGGAGGCTCAGGGCATAGATGCGCATGCGTTCCCGAATGCGCCAGCCGAACAGCGTGATGCCCGCCCCGGCACCGGCCACCAGCAGCAGGCGCAGCTTGATCGGAATAACAATCAGGTTGCGATCGGTGGCGTACTTGAGCAGAAAGGCCACGCCCACGAACAGGATAATCATGCCCACCTTCACGGGCACGTTGCCGGTCATGAACCATTCCCGTACCTTGCCGAACGCCGTGCTCAGCCAGGAGGGTACGGGCTCAACGGGCTTGATGGGCGCCGCGGACTGCGCCGCTGCCCCAGAAGCCGTCATGGCCGCCGCGGGTGCTTCCGGTAGGGGTGTGGACGTGGGCCGCTCTGCCTCCGGTTGCTGCCCTGGCCGGCCCGTCGGCTTCGGCAATGGGTCTGGCAAGGGGTCTGGCAAGGGGTCTGACAAGGGGTCGGGCGGTGGGGCGGCTGCAGATGACCCCGCCGGGTCTGTGGCGGGTATTTCGGGGTTGGATTCGGGAAGGGGCCCAGGGTCGGCGGTGTCAGCGGCTGCATCACTCGACACCGGTGTGCCGGTCAACGACGACGCCTGCTCCAACGCCGCAACCTGTTTCTGCAGACGAAGCACACGCTCGAGCAGATAACCCACCAGACCTCCACCGATGAGACCCAGGGGCAGGGCCTCGGCGCCGCCGGATAGGGCACTGCCCGCCAGCGCGCCGATGATGATCAGGAACAGCGCCATGCCAAACCCTCCTGTTTCATCCCTAGTTTACGGTAAGACCGCCAGGATGCTGGCACGTTCGCTGGCCGAAGTCTGTCCCGCGTTCTACTATGCAAGCAAGGCATTGTTTCAGCACGCCGCGCACAGGATCCGGCATGTTTCGCTTCTTTGAATCCCGCATCGAGCCCTTCCCGTTGGAAGAGCCCGCCAAGCCGCCGTCGACGCTGACGGCGTTCTGTTGGCAGTACACGCGTCCCGTCACCGGATGGATCATCGCGATGGCGCTGCTCAGTGCCGTCATTGCGATCGGCGAGGTGGCCCTGTTCGGCTTCCTGGGCTCACTGGTGGACTGGCTGAGTGGCGCGGACCGCACCGGCTTTCTCGATCGGGAAGGGGCGACGCTCTGGCTGATGGGTGGGTTTCTGCTGGTCGTGTTGCCGCTGACGGTGCTGGCCCATTCCCTGATCATTCATCAGACGCTGCTCGGCAATTTCCCGATGATTGCGCGCTGGCAGATGCACCGCTACCTGCTCAAGCAGAGCCTGTCCTTCTTCGCGGACGAGTTTGCCGGCCGCGTGGCCACGAAGGTCATGCAGACGTCCCTGGCCGTGCGGGAAGCTGTCATGAAGATCACGGACATCCTGGTCTACGTGCTCGTGTACTTCATTTCCATGCTGGTGCTGGTCAGCCAGGCGGACTGGCGCCTGGCCTTGCCCCTGCTGTTCTGGCTGGTGGTGTACACGACCATCGTCAGCTTTTTTGTCCCGCGGCTCGCGGCCATCAGCAAGCTACAGGCTGATGCGCGGTCGCAGATGACGGGCCGGGTGGTCGACAGCTACACGAACATCAACACGGTCAAGCTGTTTTCCCATGCGGGGCGCGAGGCGACCTATGCCAAAGAAGGCATGGACGGGTTTCTAGACACAGTGCACCGCCAGATGCGCCTGGTCACCGTGTTCCAGTCGATGATTTTCTTCAACAACTGCCTGGTGGTTTTCACGATTGCCGCCCTGTCGATCTGGCTGTGGCTGGGCTCGCTGATCTCCGTCGGCGCCATTGCCATCGCCGTGGCGCTTGCGCTGCGGCTCAACGGCATGTCCCAGTGGATCATGTGGGAGATGTCGGCGCTGTTCGAAAACATCGGCGTAATTCACGACGGCATGGAGATGATGGCGCGGGAACGCACGGTGCAGGATCGGGAAGACAGCGGCGGGCTGGTCGTCACGGCCGGTGACGTTCGTTTTGAGGATGTGACCTTCCATTACGGCAAGGGCAGCGGTGTGATGGAGTCGTTGAACCTGGAGGTCAAACCCGGCGAGAAACTGGGCCTGGTCGGCAAGTCCGGCGCTGGCAAGACCACGCTGGTCAATCTGCTGCTGCGCTTTTATGACCTCGAAGGTGGTTGCATCACCATCGACGGCACGGACATCGCGGGCGTTACTCAAGACTCGCTGCGCGCCCAGATCGGCGTGGTGACCCAGGATACGTCCCTGCTGCACCGTTCCATCCGCGACAACATCGCTTACTCGAAGCCGGACGTTTCCGACGAGGAGATCATCGAGGCGGCGCGGCGCGCCAAGGCCTGGGAGTTTATTGATACGCTCGAAGACCAGAAGGGCCGCAAGGGGCTCGATGCCTTCGTGGGCGAGCGGGGGGTCAAGCTGTCCGGTGGGCAACGTCAGCGGATCGCGATTGCCCGGGTATTCCTGAAAGATGCGCCCATCCTCGTACTCGACGAGGCCACCTCGGCGCTGGATTCAGAGGTCGAGGCGGCCATCCAGGAAAGCCTATTCGAGCTCATGCAGGGCAAGACCGTCATCGCCATCGCCCATCGCCTGTCCACCATCGCCAACCTCGACCGGTTGGTGGTCATGGAACAGGGCGAGATCGTTGAGGCGGGCACCCACGCCGAACTCGTGCAGAATGGCGGGGTGTACGCGGACCTCTGGGCGCGTCAGTCCGGTGGGTTTCTGGCCTTTGAAGCGGACGATCAACGCCTGTCGTCAGCCAGCTAGTTCGCGGGCACTCCGCAGGGCAGCCCCACGGCGCCGGCCAGCAGCACGATATCGAGTGCCTGAAGTCCATCCAGCCCGTCCATGATCGCCTCGCCGTTGCGGCAGTCTTCGAAGCTGAGGTCCAGCGTGCCCCAGGTTCGGTTCATGATCTCGTCCGGCTGGAAGCCACTGTAGGCGCCACCAGAGAACTCGAGCAGTTCAAGACGGATGGGCTCACCGAAGACGAGCGGCTCGTCCCACACGCCCACCAGCCAGAGGTCCGAGCCGTCATCGCGGTAGCCGAAGAAATAGGCGAGCCCGCGATCACCCGCGACGTGATGGATCGTAAAACCCTGTCCGTCGGTAACCGGGTCGTACCAGGCGCCGGTGAGTGAGCCCGTCTGTGATGGCGTCCGTTCCGCCTCGCTGTTGCAGGGCGACCCCACCACGTCGGCCAGGCGCGTCAGTTGCAGCAGCTTTTCCCCGGGCGGCCCGTCCACGTCGAGGCGGCCGGCCCCGCAGTCGTTGAGCACCAGGCGCATGGAGCCCCAGGGTGTGAGGTCGATGGCGTCCGGGTCGAAGTCGTTGAAGCTTCCCCCGGAGGTTTCGAAGACATCGAAATGAATCGGCGCACCCCAGGCCGGTTCCTCGTCGGAGAAGGCCACGAGCCATTCGGTCGCGCCCAGGTCCGTGTAGCCGTAGTAATAGAGCGACAGCGTGCCATTCGGCGCCGTGAACAGCATGAAGCCTTCGCCGTCGGTTCGCGGGTCGTACCAGGAGCCGTGGGTGGCCAGCACGACGTCGGGTTTGT
>JBCDHO010000294.1:0-4046 GCA_038749855.1 Pseudomonadota bacterium | reverse complement strand
GTCGAACATCGCCCGGATGTGATTAACGCCGTCGACGATGATGCTCGAAGACAGGACTTCCTCGAAGACCACGTCGTTCTGATCCAGGTCCGGCTTAGCTACGCTTATGGCCAGGCCATTTGTAGTGTTACCGCTGAACTCCGCTGACGCGTAAGTCCACGTTGCGACATGGTTTCCTGCGTTTGTTAGCTCCGAACCGTAATCCATGTCATACGCGACGATAACGTTTCCTTCTTGCTGTATCAGGAGTCCAACGTTCGGCAGGTCTTCTCTCACCCAGTAGCCACTCCCTAGTCTCGGCGGAATGGCGTGGGTTCCGCGGACCAAGTCGAAGGTGCGCTCCCAACTTGCGCCCCTGTCGGTACCAAGCGGATCTGGGTCGGTAACGACACCCAGACTCACCTTAAGATCTCTACTTTGTTCGATTTCGTTCCAGACAGACGCCGGAACCAAGACATCGTCTGAGAATTCAAGCGGTAAATCTTCTAGCTCGCAGCTCACGGAACACTCGAAAGCCCCGCCGGCGACTTGCTCACACACTTCGTACTTGGCGTTAACAAACAAATGATCTGAACCGATAGCACCGGTAAAACTGTACTCTTGTAGCGGGCAAAACTCGTACGCGGTGCCAGAAATTCGCACGGTAAAGGGTTCGCCTGGCGTGGGTTTTTCGGGAACAAGGCCAATCTCAACAACGATTCCTGGGAGCGTGTGTCCGCCCAGTCGCCCCTCAGTTATCGACGCAGCCTGAGACACTGAAGAGGTCAACACCGCGGCTGTGACTAGGATCACACCCGGTTTCGTATGAGTAGTGGCCATGTTTCGGTCTCCAACACAAATCGAGCAAGCGTTCACGTCAATTTAGTCACTGCTTCTCGAAAAGCGAAAAGACCAGCGCCTGACATCGCGCCGTGAGAACCAGCACACTCGTTTTGATCAAGCGATTTTGTCGAATAAAAGTAAATCAAACGTGCTGAGGAAAACGCTAACATGATGCGCTTACACATTAATTACGGAATAAAGACCAACTCAATCAGATAAAAATTGATTGTTGACGTGCCGACGTTCGAAGATTTCGCACGCAAACGATGACGGAATGATTTGAAAAGCCGTAGGTAGGTCACGAAGAGATTTTATAATTCATATAAAAGTCAATGCTTTATTAATTCGGAGAAAAGCCATTTTTCTCGTCAGATTGAAAGCATGGTCTTCCTGGAGAAGACTGAGCGCGAGCAACACGAAGGAATGAGTTTTTCTCAACAATCCGATCGAGCTGCATCCCGCTCTTCCCGGAATGGAATTCCGCAGCCTGCTTTGACCACCGCTTACGAACGCTACGCCGACGGGTCGGCAGGCCCTACCCCCACCAACCGATACCCCAAACGATGCACCGTAATCAGCAGCTGCGGATCCGAAGGGTCGTCCTCGATCTTCTTCCGCAGCTTGGCAATGTGCGTATCCACCGTCCGCGTAAAGGGAATCGTGTCGTAGCCCCAGACCGCGTCCAGCAGCGCTTCCCGGGTGACGACCTCGTCCCGGTGCTCGATGAAAAACGCCAGCAGCCGGAATTCCCGCGGCGTCAGGGCCAGGGGTTCGCCGTCCTTGCAGGCGCGATGGCGGGCGATATCTACGGTGATGGCGCCCAGCTGGTGCACGGCCTCGCCATCGGATGGCATGGGCTGGCTGCGCCGCAGCACCGCTTCCACCCGTGCCATGAGCTCCATGAAGCTGAACGGTTTAGTGACGTAGTCGTCGGCGCCCATTTTCAGGCCCAGCACCTTGTCGATTTCCTGGCCGCGGGCGGTGAGCATGATGATGGGCATGCTGGAGCCGGAAGCCCGCAGCTGCTTGCACACCTCCAGGCCGGTCATCTTTGGCAGCATGACATCCAGGATGAGAATCTCTGGGGGTGCATCGCGCGCCAGGCGCAGGCCTTCTTCCCCATCGCTGGCGCGGACCACCTCGTGGCCTTCGAAGGTGAAGCCGTCCTGCAGGGCCACGGCCATGGCCTCGTCGTCTTCGACCAGCAGGATGCGACTCATGACCCGGCTACCTTCTTGTCCGACCCCGGGTCCACGGGCAGGTGAATCGTGAACACGCTCCCCTTGCCCGGCTCAGACTGCACGGTCACCGAGCCGCCGTGGGCTTCGGCAATGTGCTTCACCAGCGGCAGCCCCAGCCCCGAGCCTTTCACATCGTGGACCAGGCCGGTACTTACCCGGTGGAAGCGCTCGAAGATGCGCTCCTGCTCATCCCGGGGTATGCCGATGCCACGGTCGGACACGGTGATGGTCACCTCGCCGTCCTTCTCCGCCAGCTCGACGCCCACCCAGCGCTCGCCGTTGGCGTACTTCACCGCGTTGTCCAGCAGGTTGGCCACGGCCCGCTCGATGGCGTTGCTGTCGAGCTTCATTTCCGGGAGGGGTTCTTCCGGGCCCTGGTACTCGACCTCGAAGCCCTTGTCGCGCAGGCGCACCGCGTAGCTGGCCATGGTCGCGGCCAGCAGTTCTTCCAGGTCCGTGCATTCGAAGTTGTACTCGATGTGGCCCGACTCGATGCGCGAGAAGTCGAGAATGTTATTGATCAGCTGGGTCAGGCGCCGGCTTTCCGTTTCGATGTAGGCGCCGTACTCGCGGATCTTGTCCTCATCGCCCACGCGCCCCCGGCGCATGAGCTCGCCAAAGACCCGGATGGACGACAGCGGCGTGCGCAGCTCGTGGGAGACGTTGGAGACGAACTCGTTCTTCATGGCTGAGAGCTTCATCTCGCGCAGGGCTGTGCGCACGGTCAGGCCGATGCCGGCCAGCAGCACCAGGGCCAGGATGACGGACATGGTCATGTTGTAGGTGAAGTTGATGCGCGCAAACTTTTCCGGCGAGGCAAAATTGCCCTGCAGCGCCAGGGACCAGTCCGTAAAGACAAAGTCGAAGGCGCGCGTGGCGCGGTCCTTCTCGATCGGTGTGGCCTTGCCGCTGGGTAGGATCTGCTTGTCCCAGCCGTTACGCACCACCACGCGCAGCTCCTCATCCCCATTGCCCCCGAACTTCGGCAGGGAGGCATCGATGGCCTTGGGCAGGACGGCCTCCGAGAAGTAGGCCTCGTCAATGATCAGCCCTGCCAGGCCAACCAGCTGGTATTGCTCATTGGTGATCGGGTTCAGGATGATGCGGTGCCGGCTGTCGTGCTGGTCCGCCGACAGCGCCGTGGTTTTCACCTTCGTGCCCTGCTTGCGGAGGTAGGACCAGGGCGAGGCGGCAGCCCAGACCGCCGTGGCCTCGGGCCCATCGTCGGCCTCCACCATCTGGCCCGTTTCGCGGTCGAGGAACAGCAGCTGATAGCGGTCCTTGTAGCTGACCACGAACAGCTCCCGCGCCCCCGTGATCTCCTTTTTTGAAAAAAAGCCCGCCGCCTTATCGAGGCGATCTGCCGTGAACAGCTCGGGCGGGATGTTCAGCGCCCGCTCGGAGATCTTGTTGTAGAAGAACTGGACTTCCTTGGTGATGGCTTCCAGGTAGTTATTGATGCTCGCTTCCCGGGCCAGGGCCGAGTTGCGCTCGAGCTCGGTCAGCCACCAGTACTGCAGCGCAAGCATGAGCACCAGGGGCAGCAGCACCGCCGCGAGTCCCGCCCACAGCACGCGGCTGCCGCCGAACACGTTGTGCTCGACGGCCCGAAGCTCGGCCTTTGAGACCCCGGACGGGTTCTTGTTGTTGCCCTCGATCATGCAAATCCACGTGGCTGTGCAGCGGAATATACCGCGCAGACCGGCGGGTTTGGGGCCCATCGGCGCGGGTTTTACAACTCCGAAACATCTTTCACCACGTTTGACGACTTGGTGAGGACTTTTACCTGGGCAAAACGCACATTGACCCCCGATCGAGCAGAAAGACCCCTGCGGCGACGCGGCTCATCGGTGACGGGTCATGGGTAATTGGTTGTTGCTTATGGCTGATCGGGAGCGCAGTTCATTCAGGTTCTTGCCAACGCGTCTGGCCAGGAACCACGGTTCAAAGAGGCATTGAAATGACAAAGTTTCTCGTACTGGT
>JBCDHO010000293.1:0-4067 GCA_038749855.1 Pseudomonadota bacterium | reverse complement strand
TCTCCAGGGACGGCCGCTGGGGCACTTGGCCGCCGCACATGTCTTCCAGCGTTGCGGGTTCCAGGGTTACGTTCCGCCCCACGTCGTCGCCGTCGAAGAGGCCGAGCAGGCCGTCCTGGAGATTGTTTACGACTCGGCCTGACCGAGGTAGCGAAACCAAACCCATGACCCGTCAGCCAGAAGACAACGACATGACAGCTACACGGGACCGCGATAGCGTCGCGGCAGAGCCCATTTCCGTGGTCGGATCCTTCGATGGACCGGTCGATGGCGCCACAGACCATCCCGTAAAAGCCCCGGCCGACGGCAAGGGCTGTCACGCCAAGGGCGAAATGCGCGATGCGGCCCGTAAGGCCGGCAAGAGCGAAACGCTCGATCGGTTCGCAAAAGACTATCCCCTGGGGCCACACGACCAGCCCCAGTCCATGTGCCCAGCCTTCGGCTCCCTGCGCGTCGGCCTGCGCATGCGGCGCACGGCGACGATCCTCTCCGGCTCCGCCTGCTGCGTTTACGGACTCACGTTCACCTCGCATTTTTACGGTGCGCGCCGCACGGTCGGCTATGTCCCGTTTAACTCCGAGACGCTGGTGACGGGAAAACTCTACGAGGATATTCGGGATGCGGTCCATGAAATGGCCGATCCGGAACAATACGACGCCATCGTCGTTACTAACCTGTGCGTACCCACCGCGTCCGGCGTTCCGCTACAGATGCTGCCGAAGGAAATCGACGGCGTCCGCATCATCGGCATTGATGTACCCGGCTTCGGCGTACCGACCCATGCGGAAGCCAAGGACGTCATCGCCGGAGCCATGCTGGCCTACGCCCGCGAAGAGGCGGAAGCCGGTCCCGTAGCCGCTCCGCGCGAAGGGCAGAGCAACCGGCCGACCCTGACGCTGCTGGGTGAGATGTTCCCGGCGGACCCGGTGGTCATCGGGCAGATGCTTGACGCGCTCGGAATGGCGCCCGGACCCGTCGTGCCTACGCGCGAGTGGCGCGAACTGTACACGGCACTCGACGGCGCCGCCGTTGCGGCGATCCACCCCTTCTACACGGACAGCATTCGCCAGTTTAAGCGTGCCGGACGGCCAGTGATCGGCTCGGCGCCCGTCGGACGTGAAGGCACGGCGGCCTGGTTTGAGGCCATCGGTGAAACACTGAACCTGAGCGAGGCGACCGTTTCGGCCGCCAAGAATCGATTCCTTCCCGCCATCGGCGGCGCGCTGGCAGCGGCGCCCATCAAGGGCCGGATCACCCTGTCCGGTTACGAAGGCTCGGAACTGCTGGTGGCCCGCCTGCTGGTGGAATGTGGCGCAGACGTCCGTTACGTCGGCACGGCCTGCCCGAAAACCGAATGGTCCGATGCGGACCGCGAATGGCTCGAAGCCAAGGGCGTCACCGTCAACTACCGCGCGTCGCTGGAACAGGACATCTCCGCGTTCCGCGAACACGAGCCGGACCTCGCCATCGGCACCACGCCCGTGGTGCAGGCGGCGAAGGAAGACGGGATTCCGGCCATGTACTTCACAAATTTGATCTCGGCTCGCCCACTCATGGGCCCGCCGGGACCGCCTGCCCTCGCCCAGGTCATCAACGCGGCCATGGCGCAGAAAGACCGCTTCACGCACATGAAAGCCTTCTTCGAGGGCGTCGGCACCGGCGACAACGCCGGCGTCTGGCACGACACCACCGTGGGAGGGGCCGCCTGATGCTGGTACTCGATCACGACCGCGCCGGCGGCTACTGGGGCGCCGTGTACATATTTACGGCCATCAAGGGCCTGCAGGTAATCATCGATGGTCCGGTGGGCTGCGAAAACCTGCCGGTGACCTCTGTCCTGCACTACACCGATGCCCTGCCTCCACATGAACTCCCGATCTGCGTCACCGGCCTCGGCGAGGAAGAGCTCGGCCAGACCGGCACGGAAGCGGCCATGAAGCGAGCCCACGCCACCTTCGATGCGAAAACGCCCAGCGTGGTGGTCACCGGGTCGATCGCCGAGATGATCGGTGGCGGTGTGACGCCGGAGGGCACGGGCATCAAACGCTTCCTGCCGCGGACGATTGACGAGGATCAGTGGGAAAGCGCAGACCGCGCCCTGAGCTGGCTGTGGAGTGAGTACGGTCCACGCAAAGGCAAAGTACCGCCGCTCAAGCCCCGCAAGGACGGTGAGAAGCCGAAGGTCAACATCATCGGCCCCGCCTACGGCCACTTCAACATGCCCTCAGACCTGGCGGAGATTAAGCGCCTGGTGGAAGGCATCGGCGCGGAACTGAACCTGGTTTACCCGCTCGGCAGTCACCTGAAAGAGACGAAAAAGCTCTCGGACGCAGAAGTCAACATCTGCATGTACCGCGAATTCGGACGGCCCCTGTGCGAAGCCCTCGAGCGGCCGTACCTGCAAGCGCCGATCGGCCTCGAGAGCACCACCCTGTTCCTGCGTGAGCTGGGCCGGATCCTCGACCTCGATCCAGAGCCGTTTATCGAGCAGGAAAAGCGCACCACGATCAAGCCCCTCTGGGACCTCTGGCGCTCGGTCACGCAGGATTTCTTCGGCACAGCTTCCTTCGCCGTCGTCGCCAACGAGACCTACACGCGAGGGCTGCGCAACTACCTGGAAAACGACCTGGGCATGCCCTGCTCGCTGGCCGTCGAGCGACGCGCCGGCGCCAAGACTGACAACGCCGACGTGCGCGCTCAGCTGCAGGAAAAGGCGCCGCTGATCGTGTTCGGCAGCTACAACGAGCGGATGTACCTGGCCGAGACCGGTTCCAAGGCCATGTTCATCCCCGCCTCCTTCCCGGGCGCGGCCGTTCGCCGCCACACGGGCACACCTTTCATGGGTTACAGCGGGGCGACCTACCTGGTGCAGGAAGTCTGCAACAGCCTCTTTGACGCCCTGTTCCACATCCTGCCCCTGGGTACGGAGCTGGACGAGGTTGACGAGACCCCAAGCCGCCTTCACCAAGAGGTGCGCTGGGAAGACAACGCCAAGGAAGAACTGGACCGCCTGGTGGCACGCAAGCCTGTGCTGGTTCGAATTTCCGCCGCCAAGCAGCTGCGTGACGCGGTGGAACAGGCCACCCGTGAGGCGGGCCTGGAGGCGGTGAACATCGAAGTGCTGCGCAAGATCGCGGCGAAGCTGGGCTTTGACCGGGCAGCGGCCTGATCGGAAGCCCTTGCACAGGGAGCACGCCGCCGAAGTGCGGCAAACAAGCAACACCGGGCCAGGGCCCGGGAGCGAGGAAACCATGAACGAGACGGTATGCACGACGTCGATGCGGAAGCGGGAAGACCGGATGAGCACCTGGCTCATCGAAGGCAGTTGTTTCATTGTCCTGCTGCCCATCACCGTGGTTGCGCGCCTGACGGGTTGGCGACTGCGGCCCTGGCCCCCCGGGCCGGACGGCTATGGCTCGATCTGGAGCGAAACCCTCACGCGCTCGCGCGTGCTGGCGGGGCTTGCCATCTCGGTCTGAGTTGCAACGAGCACTCGTGGGAAGGCGGGCGTTTGCCCAGCGACCCACACCCTACCGTGCGGGGTGAGCACGGAACCCAGGGCCGTAAGGCCTGACAAGAGGAAATGTAGCTATGGCTAATCTTTCCGACCAGGGAGCCAGGGAGTTTCATCGGCTGTTCATGATGAGCTTCATCGGCTTCACCATCATCGCGATCATTGCGCACTTTTTGGTGTGGCAGTGGCGTCCATGGTTCCCGTCAGTTGAAGGCTATGCCTCAGTGACGGACGGCCTGAACGCCCTTGCTCACACCGTGATGTCGCGAATTTCATAGGTAAGGAGGAACGGATATGTGGCGTATTTGGCAACTGTTCGATCCGCGTCGCGCGCTTGTAGCGATGGCGGCATTCCTGTTCACCCTCGCAATACTGATTCACTTCATCCTGCTGAGCACAGACCGCTTCAACTGGATCGAAGGCGCAATGTCATCAGTGACCACCGAGGTCGAGCAGACCATCGAAAGGCTCAGCTGACGTTTCGACGTCCTGAGTGCAGTATCCCGGGCCACCGGCCCGTATTGAAAGGGCGTTGGCGGACGGGCTAGGCGGC
>JBCDHO010000292.1:0-4085 GCA_038749855.1 Pseudomonadota bacterium | reverse complement strand
CCACCAACGCCATGTCCTCGGCATGGAAATAGAAACGCGCCGAGATTTGTTTGTCGTTCAGGGGCTTGGCTGTCGTAACGAAGCCCGGCGACGCTGGATTCACGGTGAGCGCACAGTCCTGCTCGTACTTCTTGCCGACGGGCGCCGTGTTGACGCCCAGCGCCTGCACCGTGCCCGTTTCCGTGGTCCAGGGCGAGGTCGTGCACTCGCCCAGGGGGCCGTTCATCACGGCAGCTGGTGTCGGCTGTTCTTCCTCCGGCTCTGGTGCCTCCTGCGGCTCCAGTCCGTTCTTGAAAATGTCCGGCTGAGGATCCAGCGTTCGGGTCACGCAATCGAGCTCATCGGCCTCGCGCACACCGGCCTTGATTTCCAGGCGGCTGTTTTCCTGGGAACGCCCAAAGGTGCCGGAAAGGCGCAGCGTGCCGGACAGGGTGGCAATTTCCTCGACGGCAACGCATTCATTGGTGATGGTCCAGGTGTGAAAGCCGTTGGACGCCGGTACGAAGCTGTTGGTTTCGCCGCCGTTGACCTGCAGATCGATCAGCTGGACCGTGGTCCCTGCGTCGCGCTGGGCGATATCGATCTGAAGCAGGTTCAGGTCAAACAACGTGTAGGGCGAATCCGGCTTGAGGGCCGCGATGCGGCTGCTCACGTTCGAGTAGGTCAGGTCGCGACCGGCAATCTGGATGCGCAGGGTGTCATTGACACGATCGAGCGTGAACGTGAAGGGGAAATCACCGTCCGACCAGGTCGTATCGATTTCCACGCGGTTACCGCCGATCCCGAGGTCGGGCACGCCCAGGAAAATCTCGCGTCCGCCCGTGTTACCAAAAGAGCGAAAGCGAACCCCCAGAAGATCCTCCTCGTGGGGCACGAAGCCCTCCACGACGTCTGCTGATGCGTTAAGACTGAAGAGTCCTCCAAGGGCGAGGACGGCAGCTAGGCACTGTGCTTTCATGCGAGTTCTTCTCCGAAAACTTTAGCGACTGATTCAATGGTTGGTGCGGCGCGCGGCGATGGCCCAAAAAGTGGGGGCACTCTCACTGGAATAAACGCGGTTTTTCAACTAATCACATCACCCCAGTGTTCGATAAATGGAGAGGTCACAGGAGGCCTGGCACTGTCGATCGTCCCAGCGACTCGACCCCCGCCAAAGGATCCTGTTCGGCGGGTAAAACCGGCCGCTATCAAACGGGTTTTTCCGCTATCATCGGTGGGATAACGCACGCCCCCGTCACGGAGATTGCACCCTGCGATGAGTTCAGCCCGCTACGAGGCCCAGGACATCGAGGTCCTGTCCGGCCTGGAACCCGTTCAACGCCGTCCCGGCATGTATACGGACACGGCCCGACCCAACCATCTGGCCCAGGAAGTCATCGACAACAGCGTCGACGAAGCGCTCGCCGGCCACGCCAAAAACATTACCGTCACGCTCCACGAGGACGGCTCGGTGGAGGTGGCCGATGACGGTCGCGGCATGCCCGTGGATATTCATCCCGAGCACGGCATTCCTGGTATTGAGCTGATCCTCACGCGACTTCACGCGGGCGGAAAATTCTCCAACGACAACTACCAGTACTCCGGCGGCCTGCATGGCGTCGGTGTTTCCGTGGTGAATGCCCTGTCTACGGATCTCGAGGTCTGGGTTAAGCGCGACGGCAAGGAGCATCACATTGCCTTTCAGGATGGCGACCGGGCGAGCGAACTGAAGGTCATCAATGAGGTCGGTCGGCGCAACACGGGTACCCGTGTGCGTTTCTGGCCGGATCCGAAATACTTCGACAGTCCCAACATCGCGGTCAAACGCCTGCGTCACCTGCTGCGCGCCAAGGCCGTGCTGTGCCCAGGCCTGGCCGTCACGCTGATCGTGGCGAAGGACGGAGAAAAGGAGACCTGGCAGTACGAAGATGGGCTGGCGGAATACCTTCTGACCGAACTTGGCAGCCAGTCGCTGCTGCCCGAGGCGCCCTTCACCGGGGACATGAAGGGGACAGATTCGGAGGTGCACTGGGCCCTGGCCTGGGTGCCCGAGGGAACACCGATCCAGGAAAGCTACGTCAACCTGATCCCCACGGCCCAGGGTGGCACGCACGTCAACGGCCTGCGTTCGGGCCTGGTGGAATCGCTGCGGGAGTTTTGCGAACTGCACAGCCTGCTACCAAGGGGTGTTCGCCTGGCGCCGGAGGATGTATGGGACCGGGTGTCCTACATCCTGTCCCTGCGCATGACCGACCCTCAGTTCAGCGGCCAGACCAAGGAGCGCCTTTCCAGTCGCTCCGCCGCGAGCTTTGTCTCTGGCGTGGCCAAGGACGCGTTCAGCCTCTGGTTGAACGAGCACGTGGCCGACGGGCAGGAGATCGCCCGCCTGGCCATCGAAAATGCCCAAAAGCGCATGAAGAAATCGCGCAAGGTGGCACGGAAAAAGGTGACCCAGGGCCCCGCCCTGCCCGGCAAGCTCGCGGACTGCTCGAGCGAAGACCTATCCGTGACCGAACTGTTCCTGGTGGAGGGTGACTCGGCCGGCGGTTCAGCCAAGCAGGCGCGCAACCGTGAGTACCAGGCCATCCTGCCCCTGCGAGGCAAGATTCTGAACACCTGGGAAGTGGAATCTGACGCGGTGCTCTCAAACCAGGAAGTCCACGATATCTCCGTGGCCATCGGCGTTGACCCCGGCTCGGAGCAGATTTCCGGCCTCCGCTACGGGAAGGTGATTATCCTGGCCGATGCCGATTCGGATGGCTTGCACATCGCCACGCTGCTGACGGCATTGTTCCTGAAGCACTTCCGGCCCCTCGTGGAGACGGGTCATATCTTCGTGGCCATGCCACCGCTCTATCGCATCGACGTGGGCAAGGAGACCCACTACGCCCTAGACGCGGAAGAGCGCGCCGGCATCATGGAGATGATCGCGGCGGAAAAGAAGAAGGGAAAAATCACCGAAACCCGCTTTAAGGGCCTGGGCGAGATGAATCCCTTGCAGCTGCGCGAATCAACCATCGATCCGGACACCCGAAGGCTCGTACAGCTCACGCTGGGCAATGGCCGGGCGACGCAGCGCGTCATGGACATGCTGCTTTCGAAGAAACGGGCCGCGGACCGGAAAGCCTGGCTCGAAACCAAGGGCGATCTGGCAACGGTCTGAGCCCGGCACCGCCCGCTCGTCACCCCTGAACGTAACTGCCCGTCGCTGCTGCGACCGGCAACCAACCGAAAAGAACGAACGCCATGAGCGATATCACCCAGAGTTTTTCTGACCACGAACAGATTCCCCTCGAGGACTACGCCGAGCGCGCCTACCTCGATTACTCCATGTACGTGGTGCTGGACCGTGCCCTGCCCCACATCGGCGACGGACTGAAGCCGGTGCAGCGACGCATTGTTTACGCCATGAGCGAGCTGGGTCTGTCGGCGGCCTCAAAGCACAAGAAGTCCGCACGGACCGTCGGTGATGTCCTTGGCAAGTTTCACCCCCATGGCGACTCGGCCTGCTACGAGGCCATGGTGCTCATGGCCCAGCCCTTCTCCTACCGCTATCCCCTGATCGATGGCCAGGGCAACTTCGGCTCGCCCGATGATCCGAAGAGTTTCGCGGCCATGCGCTACACGGAATCGCGCCTGGCGCCCTACGCGAAACTGCTCCTGTACGAGCTTGGCATGGGCACGGTGGACTACCAGCCAAACTTCGACGGCACCCTGAGAGAACCGTCGCTGTTGCCGTCGCGCGTGCCCAACGTCCTGCTCAACGGCTCAACGGGCATCGCCGTGGGCATGGCCACAGACATCCCGCCGCATAACCTGCGCGAGGTCGTAAGCGCCTGTATTCGCTTGCTGGACGAGCCGAAGGCGACGGTGGCGGAACTGTGTGAACACGTGAAGGGGCCGGACTTTCCGACAGAAGCGGAAATCATTACCCCGCGCGCCGACCTGCTGGCCATGTACGAAACCGGCCACGGCTCCGTGAAAATGCGGGCCATCTGGGAGAAGCAGGACACCGACATCGTCGTCACCGCCCTGCCCCACCAGGTTTCACCGGCCAAGGTCCTGGAACAGATCGCCGCACAGATGCGCGCCAAAAAGTTGCCGAT
>JBCDHO010000291.1:0-4098 GCA_038749855.1 Pseudomonadota bacterium | reverse complement strand
GCTTGTGCCCGCAGCGCCGCATGGGCACCTCCATTCCCCGCTCAGTCTGTTGTCCGCCACGCGCAATAACAATCTTGTTTACAACCTTAACCAAAAGGCGGGATGCACGACGGTTCTGAACTTTATGGTCATGCTCGAACTCGGCGCGCTCCCGAAGCGCGAGATCGATGTACATGATCAGGCTCCGGACGTTTTGCTCCGTTGGGGTTCAGAAGAGTTCGAGGACATCCTGCTGGGCGAAAATCCCTTTGTGTTTACGTTTGTGAGAAACCCCTATCGACGATTCCTTTCTGGCTTTTTCGACAAGATCGCAGCGGATCGCGATGCGAACTTTGAGGAGTTGAGACAGGATTTGCGCTCTGAATGGGGGTTTCCCCAGAAAATCGACGAGAACAACGTTGAAGATGCCATTGATCGCTTTCTGGATAATCTGGAATCACGCTTCGAAAGCCACCATGGCATCTTCGTGGAGGATCCGCACTTCAACCCTCAGACCCACAACATCAATTTCAGCCAGGTTCGCTACGATTTCATCGGCCAGGTGGAACGGTTATCCGAGGGGCTTGAAATCGTTTTGGAACATAGCCAGCTGCAGTGTGACACGGGGTCGCTTTTCGAGCGCCCCTTCAACCGAACACGTTCAACGCTTTACGACCGCTACGAGCTGAGCGCGGGGCAAAAGCGGCGCCTGGAGGAATTTTACGCCGCTGACTTTACCAATTTCGCTTCCTTCTATCCGCTCCATAGCGAACAGGGCTCCGCACGAGGGGATTGAGGTGCGAGCCGACCGATAAGCCGGGTTCTGTCGTGGACAACCATTCATCTGGGACTGCCGTCACCGTCAGCCTCAAGCGACCTACCCGAAGGCACCGCGGGCCGCGGCATGGCCTTCCTATTTGGTCTTGCTCCAGGTGGGGTTTACCTAGCCGCAGCGTGTTACCACCTGCGCGGTGCGCTCTTACCGCACCTTTTCACCCTTACCTCTTCGGCCGAAGCCGGGAGGCGGTTTGCTTTCTGTTGCACTTTCCGTAGGCTCGCGCCCCCCAGGCGTTACCTGGCACCCTGCCCTGTGGAGCCCGGACTTTCCTCCCCCGGTAACCGGGAGCGATTGCCTGGTCGGCTCGCCACGTAATTTTCGCGCAAGTCGCCGCCCAGGAGAACCCCACGCACGCAGTAAAGTTGGATGCGCAACGGCGCTGTGAACACTCGATCGCGGCCCAGTGCGCGGCAGCAAGGGATTGATCGCCCAGACCCAACCTTGCCGCTGAGCGTTCAATCAGCGCCGGATTCCGTGAGCGCGTCGTACAGGACTCGTCGGGGTGCACCGGTAATTCGGGCAGCGAGCTGTGCTGCCTTGCTCGGCGGTAATTCGGTGGTCAGGGTCCGCGCCAGTTCGATGGCAGCCACCAGGTCCTGCTCCTCTTCCGCAGCACTGTGCCCACCCACGACCAGCACGAACTCGCCCTTCGTCTGGTCCGGATCGGCACGCACACGCGCCTGAACTTCTGCCAAGGGACCGTAGAGAACGGTTTCGAAGCGCTTGGTCAACTCGCGGCAGAGGGCCAGCGGACGCTGCTCGCCGAACGCTTCGGCCATGGCCGCGAGGCTCCCGAGCAGCCGTCGACCCGTCTCGAAGAAGACCAGTGTTCTTGGCTCGCTTGCCAGGGCCCCGAGAAACCGCGCCCGGGCACCATCACGGGCAGGAACAAAGCCCTCGAAGCTGAAGCGGTCCGTGGGCAAGCCACTCACGGACAGGACAGCGATCACTGCACTGGGGCCAGGCACGGTGCGCACGGGGATACCGGCTCTATGAGCTGCCGCCACGAGCCGATAGCCGGGATCACTGATCAACGGTGTACCGGCATCTGAAATCACGGCCATGCGCTCACCGTTCACCATCCGCTGCACAAGCCCGGGTACGGCGTGCGCTTCGTTGTGCTCATGCAACGACTGCAGTTCTGGCCTCAGACCATGGTGGGTCAGCAAACCCTGGGAGTGAAGGGTGTCCTCGGCCAACACCAGGTCGACGTCACCGAGCACTTTGGCGGCGCGCGGAGAGAAATCCTGCAAATTGCCAATCGGTGTTGCCACGATGAAGAGCTCGCCTTGACTCATGACCCTGCCCTCCATCGCCGTCTATGCTGGCGAACCGCTTATCCGTACCACGCCGCTGCCGCATCTGCTTGGAACCACAGAATGACGCAGCGAACACTAGGTTATCATCAGCGACCATGACGAACCGAAGCGATCAGCCCCTTATGGCACCTCGCTTGCTCCAGCGCAGATCGCCACCCGGAAGTGACGCGAGACGCGAGTCGACACCGCTGGGGTGGCCAGGGCGAGACCGGACCAGCGTGTTGGCCAGCGTGTTGCTCGGTGGTCTGCTGTGCGCATTGCTGGCAGCCTGCGCCACCGCACCGCCTCCGCCACAGCCCGTTAACCCGGCCATCGAGCAGGCAAGGCTTGCAGAGTCACGGGGCGACTGGCCTCAGGCCGCCGCCGCCTGGATACAGGCCGCCACGGACCCGGAACTGTCGAACCCTGACCGATCCCGCTACTGGCTGGAAGCGGCGGACGCCTGGTGGAAAGCCGGCAAAATCGAACAGGCCCAGGATGCGCTGGGCCTGTTGAATGCCGACGCCCTGGAGTCTGCTGATTCAGCCCGGCTCGCCCTGCTGCAGGGCGAGATGGCCCTCGCAGCCGGCCGCCTGGATGAAGCCGATTTCTACCTCACAGCAGCCGGACGTGGGCTACCGGCCGCACAGCGAGTACGCCTGACACAGGCCCAGCAAGACCTGCAGGCCCGGCGCCAGGACCCGTACGGTGCGCTGCTTGCAGACATCGGCCGCCAACTCACCGTGGAACCGCCCGATACGACCGAAGCCCTGGAAGTGCTTCAGCGGCTCGAGGCTGTTCCTGCCGAGCGACTGGCGCAGGAAGCACGTAATCCAACCCGACTTGGGCAGTGGTGCGCACTCAGCCTGGATCTCCGCCAAACGCTGCTGTACCGGCGGGACCTGCTCGAAGCAGCGACGGACTGGGCCACGCTCAACCCGCTGCATCCGGTGACGCAGGCGCAGTATCTGGAAATCGCCTGGCAGTACGGCCAACGCTTTGCCCCCCCGGGGCGAATTGCCGTGCTGCTGCCAACCGAGGGCTCCTTCGCCGCCGCCGGTGCAGCAGTGCGCGACGGAATCGTGGCTGCCTGGCTGGACAACCCCGCACGCTCGGAACTCGTGTTCATGCCGGTGGGCGAGGACCCCGCCTCGGCCCTCGAGGCCTACCGGGTCGCCGAGCGCGAAGGTTTCGACTGGATCATCGGCCCCCTGCGCCGGGATTCGGTGCAGCGGATCACAGATCAGCCCGACGCCTCCGTGCCGGGGCTGCTGCTGAACTGGCCGGAACCCGCGACACAGACGCCCTTCGGCCCTCCGGCCGCGTCGAACCCCAGCGAAGTCGATTTTTACAGTCTTTCCCTGTCCCAGGAAGCGGAAGCGGAAGCCGTCGCTGCGCGGATGCTGGCCGTCGGTGAGCGCCAGGCCATTTTGCTGCTCGCTGACAGCGCCTGGGGCGCGCGCACAGAACAGGCGTTCATGGATGCGTACCTCGCAGGTGGCGGCGAGATCGTTTCCCTGGAACGTTTTGCCGCGGGCGATGCGGACCATTCGGCCAAGCTCACCCGCCTGCTGCAAATCGAAGACGGAAGAGAACGTCGTCGGCGCTTGCAGGGACAGCTTGGGATTCCACTGGAGTTCGAGGACTCCCGTCGGGACGACTTCGGTGCCTTTTTCATGGCGGCGGACCCCCTGCTCGGACGACAGCTCAAACCTCAGCTCCGGTTCTTCGATGCCGGCAGCAAGCCCGTTTTTGCCATGAGTCGGGTCTATGGCGGCCGACCTGACCCGTCCAGTGACGGCGACCTGAACGGCGTCCAAGTGCCGACAACGCGCTGGGCCCTGCGTGAGGTTCAGGGTGATGATGCGACCTTGCAAAGCGTCAGGGACGGCGCGTTTGACAATCTTCATGCGCTGGGACGCGATGCCTGGAATATCCTCCCTTGGCTGGACATCATGGGCCGGGAACCCGGCTTCTTTTTTC
>JBCDHO010000290.1:0-4101 GCA_038749855.1 Pseudomonadota bacterium | reverse complement strand
GATCGATGAGCCCTTCCTGCTTGGCTTCGAATGCCCCGTCGGTGAGGAACGCCGTCAGAGCATTTTTATCGCTGAAATCAAGGGCGAGGACGGCCGCCGCTTCCTGCGCGTGGAAACGCTGGTGGTGCCGCTCGAGGATTTCGACGCCGAGAAGTGCCTGCAAATCAATTACCGGCAACGTGTCGGCTACCTCAGCGTGGACGACCTGGAGGGCACGACCTTTATCAAGCTCTGCGAGAACATGCGCTACACGACGCTCAGCGGCGAAGAGCTGGAGTATACGATCAACCAGCTGGCGCCCATCGCCGACCAGTTCGAACGGGTGCTTGAGTACGACAGCGACATAGCCTGAGCGGTAACGCGGCCGGTCTGTGCGGGCCGGGCGCTTCGAGGGACACAACACAAGCCTCAACATGACCCTGCCCACACGTGACGCAGGGACACCATAACGACTGCTGAAACCATCCCGGAGGGGGGATACCCATGGAACAGATTTCCGAATACTTCGCCAACGTTGACCTGCTGGACCTTGCCGTTACCGTTGGCACGAGAGTCCTGCTGGCGCTCATCATTTACCTCATTGGTCGCTGGCTGGCCAAGATCGCCCAGCGCGTGCTCGAAAAAATGCTGCGCAAGCGCGAGGTGGACGAGGTGCTCGTGGATTTCCTCGGTTCCGTGGCCAACATTGCGGTGACGGTCGTGGCCATCATCGCCGCCCTGGATCAGCTGGGGATTTCCCCGGCCTCGCTGCTGGCCGTTGTCGGTGCCGCTTCCCTGGCCGTCGGCCTGGCCCTCAAGGACAGCCTGTCCAACTTCGCCGCCGGCGTGATGCTGGTCCTGTTCCGTCCCTTCACCAAGGGAGACTTTGTGGATGCGGGTGGCGAGTCCGGCACGGTCGATGAGGTGTTCCTGAACAGCACGCGGCTGGTGACGCCGGACAACAAGCTGATCATGGTGCCCAACTCGCAGATCTGGGCCGGCAGCATCGTGAACTACTCCGCCAAGGACACACGCCGCGTCGACCTGGTCATCGGTGTCGGCTACGACGACGACCTCAAGCAGGCGCGCGACGTGATCATGGGCATCCTTGAGGGGCACGACAAGATCCTCAGCGACCCGGCCCCGGCCGTGGCCGTGTCCAACCTCGGTGACAGCAGCGTGGACTTCAATGTCCGCCCCTGGGTCAAGACCGAGGACTACTGGGGTGTCTACTCCGACGTGCTCAGGGAAACGAAAGTCGCGCTCGATGCGGCGGGTATCTCTATCCCCTACCCGCAGACGGACGTCCACGTGCACAAGACCGACAACACAGCCTGAGCTCTGGCGAGTGTTGGATCGTTTTGAAAACGTGGGCTTCGGCCCGCGTTTTTTGTTGGCTCAGCGTTCGATCGGCTGATGGCGCTGCGGGGGCTGAGTGCGGTCCGTGAGGGCTGGAGCCGACCCTCGGGAAAAATACTGGTCGCGGTAAACCTCGGCCTGCTGGCTGGCGTGCTGCTATTTGACTGGAGCGTCTTCGACATCATCTTTCTGTTCTGGGCAGAGAACCTGGTGATCGGCGCCATCAACGTGCTGAAGATGATCACCGCCCATCCGGCTCCCTCGGCCGCCCCTGACCCCGAAAGCGGCACATCGGTCGGACAGGCCTCACCGGTCGACATCAAGTCCGTCGCAGCCGGCTGGGGCGCGAAGCTGTTCCTGATCCCCTTCTTTATCCTCCACTACGGTGGCTTCTGCCTGGGTCACGGCATATTCGTGTTTGCCCTGTTCAACGAGGCCGGCGAATTCGGTGACGACCTGTGGACCGCCGTTCCTGCCCTGCTGACCGGTGCCCTGGGCCTGTCGCTGGCCATGCTCGCGGCCAGCCATTTCATCTCTTTCCTGCTCAACTACCTCGGCCGGGGCGAATACCGTCGCACCAGTGCCAGCGAACTCATGGGCCGCCCCTACGGTAGGATCATCGCCCTGCACGTGACCATCATTGTCGGGGGGTTCCTGGCCCTGGCCGCTGATAACCACGTGCTGATGCTGACGGTCCTGGTGGTGCTGAAGACCTTCGTTGACCTCGCCATGCACGGCCGTGAACGACAGAAGTACGTAGACCCGGAATCGGCACCTATAATGTCCTGAAGCACCGCGAAACGCGGAATGGAACAGAACAGAACAGAACAAGGAGAACACCATGAAATCACGCGCCGCCGTGGCCTGGGAGGCCGGAAAACCCCTGGAGATCGAAGAGGTCGATGTTGCCGGCCCGAAGGAAGGTGAAGTCCTGGTCCGCATCGTCGCCACCGGCGTGTGTCACACGGATGCCTACACCCTGTCCGGCGACGATCCGGAAGGCCTGTTCCCGGCCATCCTCGGACACGAGGGCGGTGGCATCGTGGAGGAAGTTGGGCCCGGCGTGACCAGCCTGCAGGTGGGCGACCACGTCATCCCGCTGTACACACCCGAGTGTGGCCAGTGCTCTTTCTGTACCAGCGGCAAGACCAACCTGTGCCAGAGCATTCGGGTGACCCAGGGTCAGGGCATCATGCCGGACGGCACCTCGCGCTTTTCCAAGAGCGGCTCAATGATTCACCACTACATGGGCACATCGACCTTCTCCGAGTACACGGTGCTCCCGGAGATTTCCCTCGCAAAGATCAGCAAGGAAGCCCCCCTGGACAAGGTATGCCTGCTGGGCTGCGGCATCACGACGGGCATCGGCGCCGTGCTCAACACGGCCAAGGTCGAGCCCGGCAGCTCCGTGGCCGTCTTCGGCCTTGGTGGTATCGGCCTGAGCTGCATCCAGGGCGCGGTCATGGCCGGTGCAGAGCGCATCATCGGCGTCGACCTGAACCCCGAGAAGTTCAAGATGGCCAGGCACCTCGGCGCCACGGAGTTCGTCAACCCCAGCGATTACGACGACCCCATCCAGGACGTCATCGTGGAGCTCACCGGCGGCGGCGTGGACTATTCCTTCGAGTGCATCGGCAATGTTCATGTCATGCGCGCTGCCCTGGAGTGCTGCCACAAGGGCTGGGGCGAGAGCACGATCATCGGCGTGGCGGGCGCGGGCCAGGAGATCGCCACGCGGCCCTTCCAGCTCGTCACCGGCCGGGTCTGGCGCGGCACGGCCTTCGGCGGCGTCAAGGGCCGGACGGAGCTGCCGGGCTACGTTGACAAGTACATGGAAGGTGGCATTGCCATCGACGAGATGGTGACCCACACCATGGGCCTGGACGAGATCAATACGGCGTTCGATCTCATGCACGACGGCGAGAGCATCCGCTCCGTCATCATCTACTGACGTGAGCGTCGCCACCGCACAACCCCTGTCCGCCAACAAGAGCTTCGGCGGACAGGTAAAGCGCTATGGGCACCGCAGTGACGTGCTCGAATGCGACATGGAGTTCGGCGTGTTCTTGCCGCCACAGGCCGAAGCGGGCCCGGTCCCGGCACTCTGGTGGCTTTCCGGCCTGACCTGCACCGACCAGAACTTCATGCAAAAAGCCGGGGCCCAACGGCTTGCTGCCGAGCTCGGCCTCGCAATTATCTGCCCGGACACGAGCCCACGCGGCACGGACCTGCCCGGTGAGCACGATGACTGGGACTTCGGCTCCGGCGCCGGCTTCTACGTCAATGCGACCCAGGAACCCTGGTCTCGCCATTACCAGATGTACGACTACGTCACCCAGGAACTGCCGACGGTCGCCGAAGCCATCCTGCCGCTGGACGGCCGAAAAACGGTCAGCGGCCATTCCATGGGCGGCCACGGCGCGCTGATCTGTGCCCTGCGCGAGCCCGAACGCTGGCATTCAGTCTCGGCCTTCTCCCCCATCTGCCACCCATCGGACTGCCAGTGGGGCATCAAGGCGTTCTCCCACTACCTCGGCGAGGACCGCAACGACTGGGCCGAATGGGACGCCACGCAGCTGCTGGCCAAGGTCGACAAGCAGCACCCCATCCTCATCGACCAGGGTTCTGACGACGAATTCCTGGGCGATCAGCTCAAGCCCGGCAGCCTGGAGCAGGCGGCCATTTGTACGCACCATCCGATTGAAATCAATCATCGCGAGGGGTACGACCACAGCTACTTCTTTGTGGCGAGCTTTATCGACG
>JBCDHO010000289.1:0-4107 GCA_038749855.1 Pseudomonadota bacterium | reverse complement strand
ATCAACCACATGGCGTTCTATTTGAAGTTCGAGCGCAATGGCGAAGACCTGTACCCGCTGATTCGCAAGGTCGGCGCGCAGGGGCCTATTCCCGAGCGCGGTCACGCCGATCGTAGCGATGGTGGCGTCGTCGGGCTCAGCGACGCCGTGCGCTACAAGATTCTGGAGTCCTTCGGCTACTTCGTGACGGAATCGAGCGAGCACTTTGCCGAGTACGTGCCCTGGTTCATCAAGCCCGGGCGCGATGACCTGATCCGCCAGTTCGAGATTCCCCTGGATGAGTACATCCGGCGCTGCGAGCACCAGCTCGCCGGCTGGCACGCCCTGCGCGAGGAGCTTGAGAATCCTCAGACCCGATTTGAGGTCCAGCGCAGTGACGAGTACGGGGCCAGCATCGTCAATTCCATGGAGACCGGTGAGGGGAGCCTGATCTACGGCAACGTGCCGAACGATGGCCTGATCGACAACCTCCCCGCCGGCAGCATTGTGGAAGTGCCCTGTGATGTGACCGCCGACGGGATTGCGCCCCGGGCAATCGGGACGCTGCCGGTACAGCTCGCGGCGCTCATGCAGACCAACCTGAACGTGCATGAGCTTACGGTGGAAGCTGCGCTGACCGGGAACCGGGAACACATCTATCACGCCGCGCTATTCGATCCGCATACGGCAGCGGTGCTCGGCATCGACGAGATCCACGCGCTCGTGGACGATCTCATCGACGCTCATGGTGAATACTTGCCGGAGTCCCTGCGCTAGGGCGCAGGCGCAACGCGAACGCGCTGGGGAGCGCAGGGGGAGGCATGCTGGATCCGATTCAGGTCGCAGTATTCGTGGGAATTACGGCCCTCATCGGCTTTCTGACTTATTTAAAGTGCCGGCGCGCGAGCGCTGGCGATCGCGGCAGCGGCCACGACTACTTCCTCGCCAACGGGGGACTGACCTGGTACTTCGTCGCCGGATCGATCACGCTCACAAATCTGTCGACAGATCAGCTGGTGGGCATGAACGGCAACCAGATGCTGTTGCTCGCCTGGTGGGAGCTCGCGGCGGTGATGGGCCTGCTGATTCTGGCCTTCGTTTTCCTGCCCGTGTACTACCGCAACAACTGCACGACGACCACAGAACTGCTGCAGAAAAAGTACGGCGACAAGCATATTCGGGCACTCATCTCGTTGTTGTTTCTGCTGGGGAACATCTTCATTTTCCTGCCGGCAGTGCTCTATGGCGGCTCCCTGTTCCTTAAGACCATGTTCGATCTGGACGTGCCGCTTATGGCCATTGCGCTGGCACTGGCGGTGGTGGGCGCCGCCTATGCCGTGCTCGGTGGCTTGCGGGCCGTCGCGGTATCGGACACCTACAGCGGCGTTCTCATCCTGTCGCTGGCCCTGCTCCTGGTGTATCTCGCCCTCAAGGCGATCGACTTTGATCTGAGCGGAATTCCGAGCGAGCGCCTCTCCATGATCGGCGATAACGACTCGCCCATTCCCTGGCACACGCTGCTCACCGGCATGATCTTTATTCAGACGTTTTACTGGAGCACCAATCAGACCATCACCCAGCGCGCGATGGCCGCACCGAACCTTAAGGAGGCTCGCAAAGGCGTGCTCGCGGCAGCGGGGATTCGCCTGGCGATCGTGCCCGTGATCGTGACCCTGCCCGGCGTGGTGGCCTTCAAGCTCTATGGCGATATCAACGACGCCGCCTACGGCCGCCTGGTAGGCGACCTGTTGCCGGGATGGCTGTCCGGCGCCTTCGCGGCGGCCATGGCAGCCGCGCTGCTGACGACCTTCAACAGCATTCTTAACGCGTCGGCCGCGCTCTACGTATGTGATATTCACGAAGCCTACCTGGGTCGCTCGCAGCGAGTACCGGTCTTGAGTGGGGTCGTCTCCGTTGTGCTCGCGGTGGTCGGGCTGTCGCTGGTGCCGGTGTACATGGCGGAAGAGAGCCTGATCAACATTCTGCAGGAGCGATACGGGTTCCTGTCCATGCCGATCCTGTCCGTCTTCATCGTGGGTCTGCTGTTTAAGAACGTGGATGCCAAGGCCGCGATCATCGGGGTTGTCAGCGGTGTCGCCCTCTATGGTTACCTGACCCTCGTGCTGCAGCCGTTCCACTACATCCACTGCATGTTTGCCACCCTGGTGTTCTGTGTCCTGATCTCGCTGCTGGTGAACCGGGTGCTGTTCAATCGTCGCGCTGCGCTCACCCTGGGCACCGCGGCCGGCTGAGGAGGGCGCGTATACTCCGGGGCCATGACTTCCACCTGGCCCCGAGTCATCGCCCATGCCGATCTGGATGCGTTCTACGCGTCCGTCGAGCAGCTCGACGATCCTGCGCTGCGCGGCAAGCCGCTGCTGGTCGGCCCGCGCACGGGCCGTGGGGTGGTGCTGACCGCCAGCTACGAGGCACGGCCATTCCGCGTGGGTAGCGCCATGCCCATGGCCGAGGCCCTGCGCCGATGTCCCCAGGCCCTGGTCGTGCCGCCACGGTTTGAGCGCTACACGGAGCTGTCGCGTCGGGTGATGGCGGTGTTCCGGGACTTCACGCCGGAAGTCGAGGCGATCAGCCTCGACGAGGCCTTTCTCAACATGACCGGTACGGAGCATTTGTTTGGCCCCCCGGAGGCCATGGCGCTGCAGCTGAAGCAGGCGGTGTTCGAGGCGACCGGCGGGCTGACGATTTCCGTCGGTGTCTCAGGCACCAAGTACGTGGCGAAAGTGGCTAGCGGCTATCGCAAACCGGATGCGGTCACCGTGGTGCCGCCGGCGGAAGCGCGCGCCTGGCTCGCGCCGCAATCGGTGGCGCGGCTGTGGGGGGCCGGCCCCAAGACCCAGGCGCGGCTGGAAGCCGCCGGCTACGCCACGATCGGTGACGTCGCAGCCGCCGATCCGGAAACGCTCCGGGCGCAGTTGGGTGAGCTGGGCCTGCGGTTCGCAGCGCTCGCCCGCGGAGAAGATGCGCGGCGCGTGGCGCCGATCCGGCGGGTCAAGTCGATCAGTTCCGAGCGCACGCTGCGCGAGGACCTGACGGACCCGGCGGAACTGCGCGCGCACCTGACCCGTGCGGCGGATCGGCTCGGGACCCGGCTGCGCGCGAAAGGGTGGTTGGCGCAAGGGCTACGGGTCAAGCTCAAGAGTTCAGAGTTCCAGACCTTTACCCGACAGATGCCGATCGAGCCCACCGATGCCGCGGTCGAGCTGCGACGCGGTGCCTGTGTGCTGCTGGATCAGTTTGATCATCCTGGTCCCTTTCGCCTGGTCGGTCTGGGTGCCTTCGATCTCGTGCGCGCCGAGCAGGTCGGTCAGCTCGCGCTGTTTGCCGAAGTATCGAATGAAGGTTCGCATACGCCGGCCCAGGAGCGGCGCCTGGAAGGCGTCATTGATGCACTGCAGTCGCGCTTCGGCGCCGGTGCCATCCGCCGGGCGCGCGACCTGTCTGATGACACGGTCCTACGGGAAGGTGTGAACCTCGACTTTGAGACCGGTATGGACGACGACTGACGGTCGTGGCCGTGAGCATGGCGTGAAGCCCAGTGCGACAACGGTGTTCACAATGGCATGAAGGGTGCGCCGGGTGTCGGCGGCGCAGTCCGCTATAATCGGCCGTTCCTCCGTGCTGGAACCTGTGATGGCCGAATCTCCTGCCAAGCCTGATGACCCTAGCAGCGCAGACGCCTGGGCGACCCTTGCCGAGAAAGAACTGCGCGGCAAGCCGCTCGAGGATCTGAGCTGGCGCAGCCCTGAGGGCATCGAGATCAAACCGCTATATACGGCGGCCGATCTCGAAGGTATGGAACACCTCGATACGCTGCCGGGTCTTGCGCCTTTCATGCGTGGCCCGCGAGCGACAATGTATACCAATCGGCCCTGGACCATCCGGCAGTACGCGGGCTTCTCTACGGCCGAAGAGTCCAACGCGTTTTATCGCCAGAACCTGGCTGCCGGGCAGAAGGGGTTGTCCGTTGCCTTTGATCTGGCCACGCACCGCGGTTTCGACTCTGATCATCCCCGCGTGTCCGGTGATGTCGGAATGGCCGGCGTCGCTATCGACAGCGTCGAGGACATGAAGATCCTGTTCGACGGCATCCCGCTGGATCAGATGCCT
>JBCDHO010000288.1:0-4124 GCA_038749855.1 Pseudomonadota bacterium | reverse complement strand
CCTGGTCCTCCAGCACCTGCTGGACCGCGAAGCACAACCCGCCCGCGCCGCGCGCACTGGCGGCGAGTGAGCCTGGGTTCATAAGCGTGTCCGACTCCGTGAGGGGCACCCGGCCCTCAGACGGTTCCATCGCCTCAAGCCACGCCCGGTAGCTATTCGTGTGAACGCGTTCGACCTGTTCGGCGGTGACCAGCGGCGCCGGCAGCCGTTCAAGGCCCTGGAGCCCCTCGAGGCCGCCCATGACTGCGGCGAGGCGTCGAATCTGTTCCGGATGGCCGGGACCGGGGTCATGCTGCAGACAGTCGTCGTGGTGAATGATCAGTGTGCTCATGACGGCCTGTCCGCGAGAGAAGGGCTGAGCATACTCCTGCCGCACCGGGCTCCGCCAGCCTCAGAGCGTGATTGGCGCCGCGCAGCCCACAACGCCCGCGGCCCCTTACTGGGCCGCGGGCAGGGGGCGCGCCCCTCAGCGATCCAGCAGCGCCTGCGCCGCTTCCATGGCTGGGTCGCGACCGGTCAGGAAGGCCTCGACCGTCATGGGAGCCGCGAGGTCGGGCGTGACGCCCATACCGCGTTCAAAGCTGGGAACGTTGTTGGTGTAGCGGAAGAAAGGCAGGCGCGTGCGCACGCCGCTCTCCGGCAATTCCAGGAAAAACAGCACGCCGGCGGTGACCCCCTCGGCGCTGCCGCCGGTCTTTTCCCCGACCAGCGTCGCCCGCCCCAGGCCGTCGAGGAAGGCGATCAGGTTCGTGCTGCCCGAGGAATTCTCGTCACTGGTCAGTACGATCAGCTCGCCATCGAAGGCCAGCTTCTTCGGTTTCAGCTTCTTGAGCTCATCGCTGAGAAAGCTGCGCAGGGAGTAGCTGCCATCGTCGTTTTTTCTAAAGCCCAGGGGATTGGGGTCCAGCGCCCGTTCGTCCCAGCTTGAGAGGTGCTCGAGCAGGCCATCATGGTCCAGGGTCGCCACGCGCATGTCTTGCACGAGCAGCGTCGGTTCTTCGATCAGGTAGGCCATGAGGCCGTGGGCGGCATCGGTAGAGCCGCCGCCGTTGTTACGCAGGTCCAGAATCAGCTGCGTGCGCCGCTCATCGCGCATGGCCTGGAAAATGGGCTCATACAGGGTGTCCGGCTCCACCGGATCGCGATAGTTGACGAAGGTGTCGACGCGCAGGTAGCCCGCGCTATCGCCAATGCGCTCAAAGTGCACGGCGTCTGAGAAATTGCGCGCCTGTCCTGCGGCCTGGCCCAGGGCAGCCCAGGTCGGAAAATTCACACGCTCCACCTGCACTTCGCGCAGCCCGCCGTCGCGGCCTCTGACCGTCAGTGCCGCCTGAGGTGGTGCGCCCCAGATCAGGCTACCGAAGTGATCCACAGCACCGCCCATGAACTCCCGGGACTGGGAGATGCCGCCGCGCCGTGCCCAGTCCGTGAAGCCGTCGACGGGGATGTAGGCAGCGACGGTGTCGACGACCTCATCCAGCGCGCGCCCGTCAATCGCCAGCAGTTCGTCGCCAAACGCAAGCTCCGTACCCTCGCCGACGGCGGTGATGAACCCCCGCCCTTCGATGAGTTCCCAGCGAAACGGCAGGTAGTCCGTGCCGGCCCGACGGGCGTCGCGTAGCACGTCGGGCAGTTCGGCTTTGGTGTGGTCGCAGCGGATGGTGACCAGGGCGGCCTCCACCGAGAGATAAAAATCCCCCAGGGTCATGCCGTCTTCTGCCTCGGCGCGATCGATAATCGCCTGCCAGGTTCCGCGCAAGGTGTCCGCGGAGGCGTAGCGGGTGTAGCCGGGGTGAATGCGCCCGTAGGCGTCCTCGGCAAGTGCAACGTCGGCCCGGATCTGCTCTGGTGTCAGTCGCTGCTGCGCCGGGTGCGTGCTGGAGGCTTCGGCGGCCGTCGCAGAGACCACAGCGCCGCCCAGCAGGGCGACCAGGTAAAGGACAGACAGAAGATGGCCAGCCAGGCGGTGGACAGCATAAGTGGTGGTGTGTTGGGCAGTGTTCGTGTTCATGGGTCGCTCCTTGTTGATGCGGCCATGATCGACGTCGCCCCGATTCGAAGCGCCCCAATTCCCCGTAAAAAGGCGATTTTTTAAGAATTGAGACCTTTTGTGAGGCCTGCGTGAGCGTCGCGGGGCAGTTGAAGCAGTGTGCTGGATATGGCGGGCATGGGGCGTCGGGACGCGATGCGTGAGACGCGAGACGGACTGCGAGAACTGGCGGATGAGGAGCGGAAGATGCGGGCTTGGTCGGCCTCAGGCGGCGTCCGCATGTGCGGTGACCGCTTGCCGGCGGTAGGCGCTCGGCGTGAGTCCGCTGTGTTCCTTGAAGGCCCGGTTAAAGCTCGCTTTGGAGCCGAAGCCAGAGGCCAGGGCGATATCGAGCAGGTTGAGTGCGCCCTCGTCGATCAAGGCCTTCGCATGGTCTACGCGCAGGCCATTAATGAGATGGCTGAAACGTTCACCAAGCCCCTGGTTGAGGGCACGCGAGACGTAGGCCTGGTTCATGCCGAAGCGTCGCGAGAGGGTTTGCAGGGACAGGTCCGGTTCGAGGTGCCACTGGTTATCAACAATCGCCGCTTGCAGGCGGCCGCCTTCCTCGGACCAGTCCCGGGCCGCCGGCTCGGGTGATGGGGCGCTGGGCGGCTCCGCGAGCGCGTCCATTTTCGGGTAGGGCCCCTGGAGCCGGGCAAGGGCCTCGACCGTGATGAAAAACAGCAGGAACAGCGTGACCATATCCGACCAGTAACGGTCGAAGTAACTCAGGTCGAAGGCCAGCCCGAGCAGGCTGTCAATGGCCCAAATGACGGCGAGCGGCGTGCCGATCAGGACCAGATGCGTGAGCCAGACCGGTTCAAAGGCGTCATCGTCGGAGCGGTTGTCTGCCAGCCACCCAAGGTAGCGCCGCCGCAGGCGCCAGACCTCGGTTAGGCCCCAGAAGGTCAGCACCAGGCTGCCCATGAGCACGGTCGGCACAACATAAGGCTCGTGGACCGCATCATTAAAGGCCCATTTGGCCCGGTAGTCGCCGAGCGCAGTGAAGGCCCAGAGCTGATAGAGCCAGTACACCAGCCCGGGCATCAGCAGCCAGCGCCAGCGCCCCAGTGGTTCATTGAGCATCAGGGTGCGGGCGTGGAGCACGATCAGCGGCCCGAACAGCAGCGCCAGCTGGGTCGGCAGGAAGGTCAGACCTGGCCAGCGATCGTAGGCGCCGGCAAAGCCGATCACCATGGGAACGGCCGAAATCATGCCGGCCGCCACGAAGGCCACGAGCCAGCCCACCGCCCGTCGCTCGATGCGGCGGGCAACCAGGTAGAGCAACGCCAGCGTTGTACAGGCCATCACGAGCCCGAGCGTGGCGCTGCGCCAGTTCATGGTGAGTAACGTGTCGTTCACGAGTGGAACCGATCCAGGGGCAGTCGAGTGGTTTCCTTGACCTCTTCCATCACGACATAGGAGCGCGAACCGTTGACGCCTGGAAGCGCGAGGATTTTCTCGGCAAGAAAGGCCCGGTACTCCTGCATGTCCCGAACGCGTGCCTTGATCAGATAGTCGAAGTTCCCGCTGACCAGGTGGCAATCGAGGACCTCGGAAAGCTTGCGCGCCTCATTGCGAAACTCACGGAACACGTCCCGGGCCGTATGGGTGAGGCTGATTTCGGCAAACACCAACAGGCCCGCGTCTACCTTTTCCGGGTCGAGCAGCGCGGTGTAGCCGACGATGAAGCCGTCGCGCTCAAGGCGCTTAACCCGCTCAAGGCAAGGGGTGGGTGTCAGGTTCACTTGCTTCGCCAGCTTCACGTTGGATATGCGACCGTCAGCCTGCAGAACTTCCAGGATGCGCCGGTCAATCCGGTCCAGGTCAGCCAGTTTTTTGTCGTTTCGTGCCACGCGGTGCCTGCGTTCTGGTGTTGCAACAACATAAATCACTAGTTATGCCATCGCAACAGCAGAAAGTGCTGCTTGCACGCGAATAAAATAGTGCTTCCGTTTACCGGGGTGAAGAAATGAAGATTGGTGTCCCAAAAGAGATCAAGAACCACGAGTACCGGGTCGCGCTTCGTCCTTCCGGGGCCGAGCAGCTCATCGCTGCGGGCCACGAAGTGATGGTCGAGACCGGCGCGGGG
>JBCDHO010000287.1:0-4137 GCA_038749855.1 Pseudomonadota bacterium | reverse complement strand
TTGAGCGTGCGCGCCAGGGCGAAGGTCACGATCGCGCGTTGAAACAGGGTCTCGTAATTTTGAGCGGCCTTCTGGTCCAGCACCGGCAGCGCGGCGAGCGCGGCGACCAGGACGAGGCCCGCAGTAATCAGCCAGCGCCGACCTCGGCCGGACGCGTTTCCGTCAACCGACGATGCAACGGCCGGCCCGCTTGCGCCGTCCGCAGCAACGCGCTGCGAAGCATCCGATGAAGGGGGTAATGAGGGGGGTTGGGCCATGGACACAGCCTAGGACAGCGCCGTCAGGCCAGCAACATCACCAGCACGCCCGCCAGGGTCAGCAGGACGCCAACGATTTTGCGTGCATTGAGCGACTCCCCAAGAAACCACCAGGCAAACAGCACCATGAAAATCAGCTGCGCCTCGTTGTAAATGGACGCTTCCGAGGCCGGGATGAGCTTGTAGCCCGCCAGCCACAGAATGCTCCCGCCAAAGCCGCCCAGGAAGCAGGCCGTCAGGGTCATGGTCCAGGGCTGGGGGGACTGGTAGTTGGCCAGCACGCGGCCCCAGTCCCGCCGCCAGGCAATGACCATCAGCATGACGGCGACACCCGCCGCCAGGCGCAGAGCTACGACCCACAGAAACGGCCCCTTTTCCAGCAGGGGTTTGACCATCACCACGCCCAGGGCCACCGTCGCCATGGCAGCGACGCCGATCACCAGGCCTTTCCGGAGGTCCGCGGTCGAGACCTCCGACCGATAGCGCTTCAGCGTCACCACGAGGATGCCCGCCATCACCAGCGCAAAGCCAGCCCATTGCCAGGCCGCCAGGCGCTCGCCGAGATAGGCCGCCGAGATCAGAATCACAAAGGGGCTGAGCAGGCTGCCGATGACCCCCATGCGACCGGCACCGACGAGGTTGAGCGTGCGCAGATACAGCGTGTCGCCCAGGGCCATGCCGAGGATGCCCGAGAGCAGGATGATGCTGAGTTCGAGGCCTGAGAACTCGGGCCAGGCGCCTTCAGCGAGCAGCATGAAGCCCACCAGCGTCAGTATCGTCAGGAGCAGGGCCAGGACGTTCTTGAGCAGGTTCAGCTCAAAGGGGGGAAGCGTTTCGCCGGAGCGCCGGAACATGACCACGGCCCCCGCCCAGGCCATGGGCGAGGCCAGTGCGAAGAACTCTCCCCAGCCCACCTGGCGAATCCCGTCGTTCCGGCGGTGCGTTCAGGCCGCTGCGGGCCCTACTGCACCTTCACGCTGATCAGTTTGACGGCCGTGAGCGGCACATCCTGGTAATCGAGCTCCGCGTCATAGCCCGTATCGACCGCGGCGATGGCATCAAGGACGTCCTGGCCGGAGGTCACGATGCCGAACACCGTGTAGCCCCAGTTGCGGGAGCTCGGGTTCAGGGCGCGCGTGTTGTCTGCCACGTTGAAAAAGAACTGGCTGGTGGCCGAATGCGGGTCACTCTGACGCGCCATGGCAATCGTTCCCGGATCATTGCTGCGACCGTTGCCGGACTCGTTCATGACCGGCGCCCGTTCTTCGATGGCGTCCCAGCCCTCGCGAAAACCGCCGCCCTGCACGACGAAATCCTTGATGACGCGATGAAAGATCGTGTTGTCGTAGTCACCGGCCACGACATAGGCCAGGAAATTGTTCACCGTCGCGGGCGCCCGGTCCCGGTCAAGCTCTACCTCGACCGTGCCGAGGCTGGTTTCAAACACGATCACGGGGTAGTAGTTGTCCGGCAAAACCGGCTCTGGCGTGCTCTGAAATTCACCGTGTGCCGTAACGCTGGTCAGGCACAGCAAAGACCACAGCAGGGCCAGGCGGAAAGAAAAACGGATCATGGCGCGCGTCCGGTAGGCAGGGAACGACTATATTAAACCCATGAGTTCTTCGTCGCTGTACGTCGCCATCGGGCTACTGGCCATGGTCGCCAGCTGGTACGTCATCCCGCGTCGCTGGATGCGACTGCTGAGCATCCTGGCACGAACCATCACGGGCCTGCGCACCCGCAAAGTGGAAGTGGACGGTGTGAAATGGCACTACCTGGAAGGCGGCAAAGGGCCGACGCTGGTGATCCTGCACGGTCTCGCCGCCGAGGCGGACCACTGGCTGGGCGTAGCGGGTCCGCTGCGCCGGCAGTTCCATGTGCTGGTCCCGGACCTGCCGGGCTTCGGTGACAGTCAGCCGCCGGAAGGGCTGGGCTTTCAGGTCGACGAGCAGTCCCGGCGCCTGGATGCCTGGCTGGACCGCATCGGGGTCGACGAGTGCATCCTGGCCGGAAACTCCATGGGCGCCTGGGTGGCCGCGCACTTCGCGGCGCATCATCCGGACCGGGTGGAGGCGCTCTGGCTTATGGACGCCTTCGGTGTCACTTCGGCGAAGCACAGCGACCTGATGGCCCAGTACCTCGGCGGCGACGACAATCCGTTTCTCGTCGACAGCATGAGGGACTACGGGAGGCTGGTAACGCTGCTCTTCAACAAAGCGCCGCAGGTGCCCTACCCGCTCGCGCGCGCCGGTTACCTGAATACCGCGCGACTCCAGGGCGAGCTACCACGCATCATCGACGAGTTTCTCGGCCAGTCGACGCCGCTCGAGGCGCTGGCCCCGCGCCTGACCATGCCCGTGCTGATCGAATGGGGCGAAGAAGACCGCGCCACGCACCCGGAGGGCGCGCGCGTGCTGCATAAACTGATCCCGGGATCCACATGCGTCTTGCACCCGGACGTGGGACACCTGACCATGATCGAGGCCCCGACCCTCGCCGTACAGTCGTTTCAGACCTTCGCGCAGGCGAACAACCTGACGGCCCGAGAAGCCACTGAGGCGACCGCCAGAGTCTGGTACCCGCAAAAAACACGGGGCCCGAAGGCCCCGTGTTTAGCTTCCCCTTGCGACAACCGTCAGCGCCAGTTCTTGATGAACCGGAGGCCGTACTCACGGGGTCGGTTGATGGTCTGGCGGCGCTTGCCCCAGAAATTATCCAGCTCCGCCGGGTTATCGAACAGGATGGCGCGCTCGTCCGTCAGGTTATTGACGAACAGCTGCACGCTCCAGTCGTCCCCGGCCGTGCCGATCCTCAGGTCGCCAATGTCGTAGCTGGGCTGGAGCCACTGCGGGCTCGGCGTGTCAGGGCCAAAGGGCTCGACCTGGTTGATGATGTCGTCGGTGTAGCTCCACTGGAGTCGAACATAGGCATTGTTGGCCAGGCCATCAAACCAGTTGATGTCCCAGTCATATTGCAGGTAGAGCGAACCCTGGAACTCCGGCGTCAGCGGTAAGCGCGCGCCAGCGGGCACGGCGATGGCGAACTCGAAGCCGTCATCCAGCGTGGCGTCGATCCACGTGGCATTGAAACCACCGGTGAAGTTTGCCGTGATCTGGGCGTCCAGTTGAACCTCGAAGCCCTCAGAGGTGGCGTCACCCACATTGCCGACCACCACCTGGAACGGCAGCCCACAGTTCGGCTCCGGCTGGGCGTTGGGCGCGCCACAGGGCGTATTGGAGGGGTCCACCACTTCCAGCTGGTAATCCTCCCACTTCATGTTGAAGTAGGTGGCGGTCAGGTTGACTTGGCCATCGGCCAGCGTGAGCTTGGTGCCCAGCTCATAGTTGATGAGGAAGTCCGCATCGAAAATCCGCGGAAAGGCACCGCCACGGGTCCGGTTCGTGCCGCTGGGCCGGAAACCCTCCGAGTACAGGGCGTAGAACAGCATCGTGTCGTTCGGCCGGTAGGAAACGCTGAATTTCGGAACGAAGTCGCTGTCGGAGGCCGGCAGCACCAGTGATCCGGGCTGGCCATCCACATTACTGATGGTCACCACATTAAAGCGCGGGTTCTCGACGAAATAGATTTTGTCGGTCTCACGATCGAACCAGCGGCCACCAATGGTCGCGTCCCACTGGTCTGTGATATGCCAGGTGAATTCCCCAAAGATCGCGTACTGGGTCCAGTCGGTCGAGTCGGCAGAGCGCCACCAGGCACCGCCCGGGCTGACCGTGGGCACCGGGCAGAAGGGAACGAGGTTGCCGTTTTCGTCTTCGATCTCGGTGGGGCAGACACGGCCGTTGAGCCAGTTGTCGTAACCCTTGGACTCCTCGTAGCCATCGGCAAAGGTGTCGAAGACCCAATCCTGCTCGGCCTTTTC
>JBCDHO010000286.1:0-4142 GCA_038749855.1 Pseudomonadota bacterium | reverse complement strand
GTGATCGGCATCGTGGTGGTGGTGCTCGCTATCGTGAGCGCGGTGGTCGACTGGCTGGTCATTGGGCCCCTGGAGGGCCGTGCGCCCTGGCTCTAGCGCCCCATACATTTCACGCCCACCGCACCAACTGCGAACCGCTTCTCGCTTACATTTTCCCGCATTGCTCCCCATGAGGCAGACGTCTATACTGTTTTTTCAGTAATTACTGAAATTACAGAATATCAAGAAAGCGTGAAGGACCGCGCGCATCTCAACGGCGGCACAGCATCCGCCGCATCGCACCGGAGCCCGCAACCGTGAACCTGTCGCCGCTGATGACCACCCTCGTCCTCCACTTCGGAGAGATGGGCTCCCGCTGGGGGATCAACCGTACTGTCGGCCAGATCTACGCCTATCTGGTTTTCTCTCAGGATGCCCGGAACGCAGACCAGATTGGCGAGGACCTCGGCTTCTCCCGCTCAAACGTCAGCATGGGGTTAAAGGAACTCAAGTCCTGGAACCTGCTGCGACCCCATCATCAGCCTGGTGACCGCAAGGAGTACTTCAGCGTTCCTGAAGATGTCTGGGAGATTGCTCGCATCCTGGTCCGGGAGCGACGGCAGCGCGAGCTTGACCCGACTCTAAGCGTGCTTCGAGACGCTCAGTTGTCGCATCGACAGGACGGGGGCGAGCGCTACGCGCAGCGACGCGTGGACGAGATGCTCGGCTTCCTGGAGCTGATCGTGACCTGGACCGAGGATATGCAGAACCTGTCTGCCGACGACCTGCGGCGCCTCATGAAACTCGGCGCCGGGGTGAACAAAGTTTTGGAGTTCTCTCGTCGGGGTCGCCGCGCGGACAGCGGCCCTTCGGCGCTGGAACCCCGTACGGAGCAAGACTCATGAGCGACGCGATGCTCGACACGCTGATCCTGTCACGGCTGCAGTTCGCAGCGAATATCAGCTTTCACATCCTGTTCCCGGCGATCTCTATCGGCCTCGCCTGGTTCCTCCTGTTCTTCAAGGTGCGATTCCAACGGACAGGCGATGAGCTGTGGATGCGCTGCTATCGCTTCTGGGTCAAGATCTTCGCACTCACGTTCGCCCTGGGTGTCGTCAGCGGCATCACCATGTCCTTTCAGTTTGGAACCAACTGGCCGGGCTTCATGGAGCGCGTGGGTAACATTGCCGGTCCCCTCCTCGGCTACGAGGTCCTAACCGCCTTCTTCATGGAAGCAACGTTTCTCGGGATCATGCTATTCGGCATCAAACGGGTGCCGGGCTGGGTCCATACCTTCGCGACGGGCGCGGTCGCATTCGGCACGACGCTGTCCGCTTTCTGGATCATCGCTCTGAACAGCTGGATGCACACGCCGGCGGGCTTTGAGATGCGCGACGGCGTGGCCTTTGCGACCGACTGGGTGGCTGTGATTTTCAATCCCTCCATGCCCTATCGGCTCGTGCATGTTCTGCTGGCGTCCGTGCTGACGGCGGCCTTCGTGGTCAGCGGCATCAGCGCCTACCGACTGCTGCGCAAGGACCCGAAGCCCGCGCCACGCATGGCGCTGAAGGTCGCGCTCTGGGTGGCGGCGATCGTCACACCAATGCAGATTCTGGCTGGCGATATGCACGGATTGAACAGCTTCGAGCACCAGCCCGCCAAGGTCGCCGCCATTGAAGGGGTCTGGGAAACCCGCGGCGAAGTCCCCTTCGTCCTCTTCGGCATCCCCAATGAAGAAACGCGGACCAACGACTGGGCCATTGAGATTCCCTACGCAACCTCGCTGGTGCTCACGCACGAACTCGATGGCGTGGTCAAAGGGCTGAACGACTTCGAAGAGCACCCACCGGTCGCTCCCATTTTCTGGAGTTTCCGCATCATGGTCGCCGTGGGGCTCGCGATGCTCGCCCTGTCATGGCTGGGCGTGTGGCAGCTTTGGCGCACGGATCAAGTCAGTCCGCTGACCAAGCGCGCCCTGGTGGCCATGTCGTTCAGTGGCTGGGTGGCCACAATCGCCGGCTGGTACGTGACGGAGATCGGACGCCAGCCCTATCTCGTGAGCGGGGTGCTGCCGACCCGGGAAGCAGTGACCAGCGCGCCGCCGGAGCATGTGGGGATCACACTCGTGGCCTATCTGGTGATCTACGGCGCGCTGCTCATCGCCTACGTCAGCACGGTCTTCCACATGGCGCGCAAATCCGCCGCGCTGGAAGCCGAGCAGTACCAGCAGGGACCGGGCGCCGCGGACCCATCGACAACGACAATCAGTGACGCAGCCGGAGCGACCGCATGACGCTCGATGCCGCCACCCTGCTGCCGCTCATCTTCGCCGCGCTGATGGCACTGTCCCTGTGCGTCTATGCGATTCTGGATGGCTTTGACCTAGGGGTTGGCCTGGTACTGCCCCTGGGCTCGGAGGAGGAGCGGAACATGATGCTGGCGTCCATTGGTCCGTTCTGGGACGCCAACGAGACCTGGCTGGTGCTGGGGATCGGCCTGCTGCTGATCGCCTTCCCGACCGCACACGGCCAGATCCTCGGCGCGCTCTACCTGCCGGTGGCAGTGCTGCTGATCGGCCTGATCCTCCGCGGCGTGGCGTTCGACTTCCGGGCCAAGGCGCCGGCGCGGCACCGGCTACTGTGGGACAACCTGTTTTTTGCCGGCAGCGTCCTGGCGACGGCCTCCCAGGGCTACATGCTCGGCCGCTATGTGCTGGCCTTCGAATCGAATCTCATGGCCGAGAGCTTCGCGATTCTCAGCGCCCTGTGCGTGACCAGCGCCTATGCGTTCATCGGCAACAGCTGGCTGGTGCTGAAAACAGAGGGCGCGCTGCAACGGCGCAGCGTGACCTGGGCCAAGCGGGCGCTCTGGCTGACCGCGCTCGGCATCATCGCCGTCTCCATCGTCAATCCGCTGGTGAGCCCGGTGATCTTCGAGCGCTGGTTCGCCCTCCCGGAAGCCATCGCCCTGATGCCGATCCCGTTGACCTGCGGTGGCGCGATGGTCGCCGCCGGTTACTACCTGCACAGCTTCGAGCGCCGGGATCGACGCTGGGATGCTCTCCCCTTCCTGGCGGCCATCCTCGTGTTCTTCCTCAGCTTCCTCGGCCTCGCCTACAGCTTTTACCCGGATGTCGTGCCGGGGCAACTGACGGTGTGGGAAGCGGCAGCTGCCACCGACTCACTGGCCTTCATGGGCGTGGGCGTTGCGATCGTGTTCCCGGCCATCATCGGTTACACGCTGCTCTCGTACCGTGTGTTCTGGGGCAAGGCGGAAGCGCTCGTCTACCACTAGACCTTCGTCAGGCTCGATCACCAGGCAGTTCGCATGCGCCGCTCGGCATGAAGCGATGCGCTTCAGTTCGGCATTGCTTCGATGCGTCTGAGCTCAGAGCCGTTGCGTTCAATGAACGCCGTATCGTCGGCATCCAGAAACTTCACCGACTTCTTGCTCGTCAACAGCTCGCCGTCGGACGTCAGTGTGTGGCGAATCTGAGCAGGCCGATCGGCATCCTGCCCCTCGTGTTCATAAACGACACGCCACTTGGTCGGTGACTCATAGCGATACTCAGAGACGACATAGCGCAGATGCTCTCCTCTGCCATCTCGAAAGTAGGCGTCAACCAGCTCGCCGGTATCCCGATCCACGGTGGTGAGTTGGACCGCGTAAACCAGGTTCCCTGGATCGGTCCAGGTTAAACGTCGAATGACCGTTGCGCCGTCGGGCGTGACTTCGATGTCCGCGTCCATCGGGATCGAAAAGCGATCTCCGGACTGGTAGTCAAGATAGTAAAGCTCCCCGGTCCAGCGACCGGAGGTAGACGCCAGCGCCTCCAGTACGCTCTCGTTCGCGGCGGCGATGATGGGGGATAGGGTGAGAACGGCGATGAGGAATCGGCGCAAGAGAGGAGGTCCTTGTGCGTGACGATACGGGCTAAGGTGCCAGGCCACGACCTTAAGCCACGCTGCGCTCGTTTGAAACCGAAGAACCAGGATGGGCCATGGAGAGGGATTACTCGTATCGCGCTCCTCGCGCGATGCTCACCCTTCGGGCTGCGCGCGGCCCAGAGGGCCGTGCTCGTTCCCCGCCGAATCGTCAGCCCCGGGGGGCGGACGGGTCGACGGGGTCGTTCCGGTGCGGTCGTGCACACCGCGCTCACCGCC
>JBCDHO010000285.1:0-4144 GCA_038749855.1 Pseudomonadota bacterium | reverse complement strand
TCTCGCTCGAGTCGTGACCTCCCATAACCAATGAGGCCCGACCAGATGACCACAACGAGCATGAAAGACATGCTGATTGCGTAGCCAACATCCGCCAGGTTAAAGGGAAGCTCAGGAGATAGAGGCAACCACCACACCCAGGTCATGAGCACAAGGCCAAACTGACTGGCCAAAATCATTCGCAGTTGTTGACGGCGTAGGCGCAAGACCATGTTCCGTACCCGTTCAGGATTGGTCCCTCGAAAATCCATGGGCTCTTGTGACAAGTAGTTGATCACCCAATTCCCCAAAGCGAGGCCTCCAAAGCTCACTAGGGTCATGAGCGCTGTGAATATCGGTGAATTCGAATGAGCCTTGAAAAGGAAAACCGGTAGCAGAACCGCAAAAGCCATGGCGATCCAAGGAGCGATAAGCCAAGGGATAGGTATAACGTCTCGAAGTTGACGTCTCTGAGTGTCCGCCAGACGGACGCCCTCTTTGCCTCGTTTTGCCATCTCAGCGCGGTTCGCGCGCGTTTTAAGCGCGCGAACGCGTGGGAGATAAGACTGGTACATGAAGACGAGATTTCCGAACATGCCTACAAGGCTTGCCCACGCGGCGATTTCAAAACTGAGCCAGCGTGGCAGCAAAAAGTAAACAAGTATTCCGATTAAGCCACCAATAAGGCCGCCAGACCATTGTCTTCGCCAGCTAAAGAGCTGCGCGGTCATTTCCGGTGGCAGGTTTTCGTATCTTCGAAGTTGTAGATGGCCTGCAAAGATCAATGCACACCAAAACAGTATCGGTGTGAGCCAGGAAAGTACGCTCATGCGACGGACGCCTCCTGTAACCATGCCGTTTCAAACCGCGCTCGGGTTTGTTCGAACTCGAGGCCGAGTTCTCTGGCGAGTATTGAGGCTTCGAGGAATAGCCCATTCAGTCGTTGTTCTGCGTGAACCCTGTCTGATTGGACTGACCTTAGCTTCTCCTTACGGGCAGTTCCGTCGCGCTGCTGGGCGAGTTTTCGTTCCAAAACGATGGCGCTTCGGCCCTGCTCCACACGGATCAGCCCTTCTTCCGCAAGCAGTCGATAGGCTCTCGCGACGGTATTCCAATGAATCTCCAGGTCAGCGGCAAGCTGTCGTGCGGAAGGCATTGGCTTGCCTGCAGGCAAAGCGCCAGAGGAAATCTCCAGGCGAAGACCATTGGCCAGTTGACGGACCAACGGAACGGGGCTGTTGACATCGATGATGAGCATGCCCGGTACTGTATCAGGGGCTGATACAGTTTGTCAGCCTCAATGGCGCCTCGTTTTAGCCAGATTTTTCCTCGTTTTTACCTGATAGTCTTTCACAGAAGTGTAACAAAAAATCAAATAACTAATTGATTATACGAATTTTTCATCTTTGCTTTAAATTGCATTTACCGAAGAGTGAAGCCCACGTCAATGCGCCCAGGGCGATGACTGATAGGTTCCTCCAACAGCAGATTTGACGACTTCAGATCAACACGCGAGTAGGAGCCACAGAGCAAGCCACCGATGGGAGCACCACCATGAAACGCACCGTTAAGAAGTTCCAATTGACGACCCTGACCTGCGCGGTCGCCGCTGCGCTTCATGCCGCGCCACTGGCGGCCGATGAGTTCGAGGTCGATGCCCGCTGGTCGGGTATCTGGGATCAGCCCGACCAGGAAAGCCAGGGCTTCATGCTCCAGATCGCGGACAATCCGGAGGGCGGACGCGTAGCGGTCGCCTATTGGTTCACGTACGCCGAAGACCTGGAGCCTCACTGGGTGCTGGGGGTGGGTCCGGTGGTCGGCAACAGCCTCGACCTGCTTCTGTATAAATCTTCCGGTGTGGGCTTCCTGGCGCCGAACGGTACCAATGACAGCAACGTTGCAGAGATTGGTGAAATGACCGTCACCTTCGAGGACTGTGACGATGCCACCGTGACCTACCTCTCTGATGATGCATTGCTGGGCGAGGGTGAGTTCGATATCGAGCGGCTCACGGACGTCGCCGGGCTTGACTGTGATGATGACGACGACGGCTCAGATGAGTACGGCGACGACCTGGATGACGACGACGATCTCGATGACGACTCTGACGATGACGACGATTCGGACGAAGACATCGACGACGGCGACGACGACTCCGATGATGATGACGACTCCGATGGAGACGGATCGGGAAGCTGAACGGCTTTCTCACCCCGAAACGAAACGACCGCCCAAGTGGCGGTCGTTTTCTTTTGGCGCCCGGTACAGGCCGGGGCGCTAAGTCATGAGGACGGCCAGCAGCATCAGGACCGTGGCCACAAAGCCGACGCTCCAGATCAGCGAGCGCAGCAGGAAAACACCGGACACATAGGCGGGCACATAGAGCACCCGTGCGATGAGGTACACCCAGGCGCAGCCCTGGGTAAACGGCGTGCTCGCTTCCGCCAGGGTGACCACGATGGCGGCGATGGTGAAGAGGATCAGCGCTTCGAAGTGATTGTTGAGTGCCCGGAACAGGCGGCCCGCCATGCCCGATGGCAGACGCTGCTCATCACGGCTGCCCCCGGTGTACCTTGGTCCCAGCTGCAGGTTCACCGGAATTGCCATGAGGATGTACTGCACAACCTGCATCAAGGCCGCGAGGGCCAGGACGGTCAGTTCGGTGGGTAGGGTGCTCGCGGACATGGTGTTTTTCCTCAAATCGGTGTTGCGGGCACGCTAAAGCCTTCCGCGCCTGCGCTTCAAGTCCCGAATCTTCCAGCCCTCGCCCCGGCAATTCCTGCCGAACCTCACGGGCTTTGGGTTAGACTGAGCGCCCGATGCGTCGGCCGGTTGAGTTCTGGACCCGGTCAGCGCTAGCGCCCGGGACCGATAGCCCAGAACACAGCGATCGATGAGCTCCGTCAAACCCTTACCTCCGACTGATCCTGCCAAGGGATTGCACCTGAGCCCCACGACCGGGGACGAGGTGCCGTTGGCCCGTTTCCAGGGCGCATCCGGAACGGCTTCCGAGGCCCTCGCCCGCAGCACGTTCCGTTTGCCGCTGCTTCCCGTGAGCGGCGCGCCTGCGGAAGACTGGTTCATCGGAGGACAGGGCGCAGCGGTGCAAATCGATCGCGAAGGCCTGCGCGGCCTGTCGGTCGGAGCGTGGTTGCTCTGTGAAGCCACCCGGCCGGTCGAGGGCGACCCGCAGACTGCGGCGCGCCAGATCTATACCGATCTGCTTGCGCTGCTCGATGAATCCGGCCATCCCCACGTGGTGAAGTTCTGGAACTACCTCTCAGACATCAACGCCGGCGAGGGCGATGAAGAGCGCTACAAGCAGTTTTGTGTCGGGCGTGGCGAAGCCTTTGATGCTGCCTGGCGCCAGGACTACTGGCCCGCGGCCACGGGCGTCGGCAGCGAGGCCGGTGAAGGCCTGCGGGTAACGGTGCTGGCCAGCTGCAAGCCGCCGGAGATCATCGAAAACCCGCGCCAGGTCAGCGCGTTTCACTACCCGCGGCAGTACGGTCCGAAAAGTCCGGGCTTCAGCCGTGCCGCGCTGGTCGGTGCCCCGGAAGACCGGCTTCTGTTCATCAGTGGCACGGCCGCCATCGTCGGACACGACTCCCTGCATGTTGCCAGCGTCGAGGCCCAGGTCGACGAAACGCTGCGCAACTGGACGTCCCTATTCGATGCGGTCGCCGAGCGCGGCGAACCGCGGCCGAGCCTGTCGTCGGAAAGCCGCTATCGCGTTTACCTGCGTCATCCGGAGCACCTGGATCCGGTGAGGGAACGCCTGGAGGCGGCGGGTTTGCCGCTGGACCAAACGATGTTCCTCCGGGCGGATATCTGTCGCCGTGAGCTGCTGTTCGAGATGGATGGGGTACTCGCGCTGGGCACCTAGCCGAACGACCGAAGAAGGCCGGTCGGAACACTGGCCCGACCGACCCTTCCCCAGCCCCAGCCCCTTCGCCAGCCCCAGCCCATGTACTGATCCCTCCTGCCCTCACCAGGTGTAGTGCACCTTGTAGCGGATCACGAGTTCTTCTTCCGACGGAATTTCCACCTCGAAACGGATGCGGTTGCTGTTGTGCTTTGTATACGAGTGGGAGCTGGACTCGATCTCCCAGTTCGCCATGCGGTAGAGGTTCTCCAGCACGATGACCTTCGTGGCCGTGTCCTT
>JBCDHO010000284.1:0-4152 GCA_038749855.1 Pseudomonadota bacterium | reverse complement strand
CTGTTCGAGGACCAGGGCGTACAGGTTGTGGTGGATCCGGAGTCTTTGCCCTTGGTGAACGGCTCGACCATCGATTTCGTCACCGAAGGCCTGAACCGCACGTTCAAATTCGAAAACCCCAATGCCACGGAGGAATGCGGTTGCGGGGAGTCGTTCACGATCCAGTAAGGCCGCGCCCGGCCCCGCCCAAATCTCCGGACTCACGGACAATCCCGCGCTGCTCGGCGCTGACTCAACGGAGATCAGCCGCGAGTCGCTGGTCCAGATCCTCGAAATCATGCACCGCCTGGCCTCGCCCGAGGACATGCCGGTGCTGCTGCGCGAAATTATCGAAGTGGGCAAGGTCGCCATCGTCGCAGACGCCGGCGTGCTCTGGCTCCGTGACCGCGCGACCGATCGTCTCACGCGCGTCACCGCAACGTCGGAGGTGCCACCCAGCCTCGCGCTCGGTGAGGGATGGGCCGGCGAGTGTGCCCGCACGGAAACCATGTCCAATATTCCGGTGTGTGCCACGGATGAGCGCTTTCGCGGCTGGCCCGTCACGGTCGATGGCCTGGAAACCCGTTCCCTGCTCAACGTACCGATACTCGGCCAGGAGAACGAACTTCTGGGTGTGATGCAGTGGCTGGGCGCCCGCGAAGGCCAGTTTGACGAGCATGATGAGTGGGTGGGGCCGGCGCTCGCCGCGCAGGCGGCGGTCGCGATTCAGCATGCCTATATGACCGATGAGCTATTGGCCAATGCGATCCTGGCACGTGAAGTGGCCGTGGCGAGAGAGATTCAGCAGAGCACGCTGCCACGCGAAATGCCCCGGGTGCCCGGCTATGAGTTGTGTGGCCGGTTCCTGCCCACGGACCACACGGGGGGTGACCTCTATGACCTCGTCCTGCTCGAGCGAGGGCTGTTCATGCTCCTGGGAGATGCGACCGGGCATGGCTTCGGACCCGCGCTCTCCGCGACCCAGCTCCAGGCCATGCTGCGGGTGGCCTTTCGCCTCGGTGCCGACCTCCATGAGGCCTACCGACAGGTCAACAACCAGATGGCCGAAGACCTGCCGGACGACCGGTTCATCACCGCGTTCATGGGCTTTCTCGACCCGGCGCGGCACGAGGTCGAGTTTCACTCGGCCGGTCAGGGGCCGATCCTCCACTACGCGGCGGCCGAGCAGCGTTGCCACTGGCATAAACCCACCAGTTTCCCGGTCGGCATCATGGAGCTGGACGCGCCGGAAGCCTCGCAGCGTCTGCAGCTGGCGCCCGGGGACATCCTCGCGCTCATCTCGGACGGGGTGTATGAATTTGCCGATGGCGAGGGCGAGGGCTTTGGCGAGGCCCGCGTGGCGGAGGTATTTGCGTCGCATTGCGGAGCGTCCGTCGGTACGCTTGCGGACCAGCTCGTCGAGGCCGCTTTCCGTCATGGCGGCGGGGCGCCGCAGGCCGATGACATCACGCTGGTCCTGGTAAAGCGCCTGCCCTGACCCCGCGGTTGCCTCTCTCGCCTTTTCCGTTGCTGACGTCCGCCGGCAGTCGCTAAACTGGCGCCGTGCCGTCTTGGGCACGCCAAGGGGGAGAAGGTGCGACAGCGGTTTTCCCGAAGTCTCGATGAATTGAGCGCCATGGTTGCGTTCACCGAGTCGTTTTTTGTCGCGAACACGCTGCCCCCCGACCTGCGCAACGCCGTTGACCTCTGCGTGGAAGAGCTGTTCGTCAACATGGTGGCCTACAACACCGAGACCCACGAGCCCATTCTCGTGGAACTCGAGCGAACGGGGCAGGGGATTCAGGTCGCCCTGACGGATTTCGGGGTTGAGCGCTTTGATCCGCGCACCGCGCCTCCGGTCGACGTCACAGCGCCCGTGGACGAGCGCGAGCCGGGTGGGCTCGGTTTGTACCTGGTGATGAAAATGGCCAGCGCCATCCACTACGAATACCGGGACCAGACCAGTAAAATCACCCTCCACCTGGATGAGACGGACAACGATGTTTGAGATCGCAGCGCTTGACGACGGGCGTATCGAAATCCGCGGGCGCCTGGATGCGGCCAAGGCGCCGCGCGCGCAGGAATTCCTGGACCGGATCACGGGCGCTTGCGTGATCGACATGTCGGGGCTGGAGTACATCTCCAGCGCTGGTCTGGGCGTGCTGCTCCGGACCCATAAGCGCCTGCTGACGGATGGCGAGGGCGTGCGCCTGGTCAACGTCAATTCCCACATCCTCGACATTTTCACCTACTCGGGTTTCGACCGCCTGTTTCACATCGAAGCCGATGCGGGGCAAGGCTAAGCATGGCGCGCCTCTGATGGCCTGGTGCGTCGGCCGGGCATCCCGACCAACTTTTTCCTCCGTGGACGGTAAACATGGATAAGGACCGCGACCTGGCCCTGATCGAGGATTGTCGAAAGGGCGACCGGAGGGCACTGGGTTCGCTGGTCCGGCGTTACGAACGCCCGGTCTATAACGCGGCTTACCGCATGCTCGGTAGCGCTGATGACGCGGCGGACGTGGTCCAGACAACCTTTTTGAAGGCCTTTGAAAACTTGCACCGCTATAACCCGCAATACAAGTTTTTCAGCTGGATCTACCGCATCGCGGTGAACGAGTCGATCAACCAAATCAATCGGCGAAAGCGGCTTGAGGTGTTGGGCGACAACGAAGAGGCAACGGGACCGGGTCCCGAAGCCAGTGTGGATGCAGACAGTATGAGTGCTGATCTCCAGGCAGCGCTCATGACACTGAGCGACGACCACCGTGCCGTGATCGTACTGAGGCACTTTACGGAAAGCAGCTACCGAGAAATCGGTGCGGTGCTGCAGATTCCCGAGAAGACGGTCAAGTCGCGTTTATTTTCGGCCCGTAAGGCCATGAAAGCGCAGCTAGAGCGCAGGGGAGTTGCCCCATGACAAGCCAGGAACCGAACATGCTGAAATCGCTCGACCAGGACGCCCAGGAGCTTATCCAGGCAGCGGTCGACGGCGAACTCGACGCCTCGGGCCAGGAGCAGTTCGAAGCACTACTGACATCTTCAGAGGATGCCAGGATGCTCTTCGACGATCTCACCCGATTGGTGGACTTTGTCGACCAGGTGCCACCGCCACCCATGCCGGATTCGCTGCACGGGCAAATCATTGAGGGCATCGAATTGCCGCGGCCCTCGGGCCTGGGCCGCTTTTTCCGCTTTGAAGAGCTCCCTGGCTTCCTGCGCTACGGCCTCGCGGGCGCTGCGGCGGTGGCGCTCACGGTCATGGTGTACCAAGGGGGCAACGGCCTGGATTCCGATCGGGGCACGGATGATTTGTTGGGCACCATGGCGTCACGCGGTGACATGGCCGGTGGCCTCGAAGTGGACCGCGTGCGTTTTGAGGGCATCGCTGGCCAGGGCGAAGTACAACTGATTGCCCAGGGCGAGAGCTACGCGGTGGCCTTTAACCTGGTGTTCGAAGACCCTGCTGAGCTGTCCCTGGCGTTTCCAGGTGGTGGCTATCGCGTTGACGCCTTTGCCCGCGAGGCCGACAGCGCTGCGCACGCCGTGTCCTGGACGGAAGAGGGTCTGCTCGCTACGGCCAGTGGCCAGCAACGCTTCGTGGTGCGTCTGAGCCGCCAGGACGGCGTGGAACCGTCTGATGAGGCCATCAGCGTTACCCTCTCTCGCGCGGGGGCGACCCTCTGGTCCGAGGCCCTCTCGACGAAAACATCGCCGAACTGACCCGCGTCCTCCCCTTGAGCCCGTTCTGAACCTTCGGGCACACTAGGCGCCTTCCAATCGGAGGGCGTTTCGCGCTTCATGTCACAGGATGTGCTCCTCCTTGCGCCCGTGGGGCTGCTGCCGGTTTTGATCTATCTGGTCATGCTGGTTTATATGGACTCTTACAAGCTCGTCACGCTGCGAAGTGTGCTCGCGGCCATCGCTGCTGGCGCAGCGCTGACCGTGCTGGCCTATGTTCTGAATACGGAAATCCGTCAGATCAGTGGCATGCCGTTCAGCGCTCATGCCCGCTACGTCGCACCCGTGGTGGAGGAAGTACTGAAAGCCGCGATCATTGTCTGGTTGTTCCGGACACATCGAATCGGTTTTCTCGTGGATGGTGCGATTTTCGGCTTCGCTGTGGGTGCCGGTTTCGCGGTCGCGGAAAACTTTTTCTACCTCGCAACGCTG
>JBCDHO010000283.1:0-4159 GCA_038749855.1 Pseudomonadota bacterium | reverse complement strand
GGTGCCAAAGGTCTCGTAATCGTGCCAGAGAAAGTTCATGGCAGGGATTGCAGGTGAGGGTGGTGGTCGCTGTCAAGATGAATCACCACGTCGACGCTGTCCTGCGCCGCGAGCATGCGTCGCCCTAAGCGTTCGAACGGCGCCAGAAACGCCGCAACAGCTTCCGGTCCGCGCAGACGTCGCTGCGCCACCGGCAGCTGGCACTCCTGGTCCCAGCGCCAGGCCAGCACCTGGTTCCAGTCGGGCGGTACCAGCTGCCAGCATTCCCTGGCTCGCGCCCGTAACTCCCGGTCAAAGGAGGCCAGCGCATCGTTAACGCGTGTTCGCCAGGCGCCATCGGGATCCTGCACACGTTCCAGTTCGTTGTCTGGCTCCTGCAAAGTTGCCGGGGGCACGGCGCCGACGCCCAGGAACCAGCCCTCGAGCAGCACCCGCCTCGGACCGACAACATCGACCGACCAGTGCTCGGCGGCGCGATCGTCCGTGGACTTATCAAAGCGCGGTAGACGCAAGGTGCCCGGCTGACCAGTCAACAGATGATCCACATGCTCAAACAGCAGCGCAACGTCGTGTGTGCCCGGCACACCTCGGTGCTCAAAAAGCGGATGGTCGGTCTGTGCGAGACGCTGACGTGCCGAGCGGGGCAGGTAGTAGTCATCCAGGGAGAGCACGACAACGGGTGTCTCATCTGAGGTCTCATCAGGGGCCTCATCAGGGGCCTCATCTGAGGTCTCATCAGGGGCCTCATCAGGGGCCTCATTGGGGGTCTCATCAGAGGCTTCATCAGGGGCCCCGTGAGGATTGAGACGCTGTGCATCGACGTGGGCCAGCAGCTGGGCCAGCGTGGATTTGCCGGTCCCCGGCGGGCCGCCAATACCGACCAGCCAGGGCGCGGTCCTTGGAAGCCGGTCCAGCAGGCGCGGCACAAGGGTGGCCAACGCGGCACGTTGGTCCGGCGCCCAGTCCGTCCGTTGCGAAAGCCAGGCCTCGGCGGCTGCGATACACTCCCGGTCCATGGCGGCATGCTACACGGGACGAGGACCAGGCACATGAGCGACACCGGACGGGACAGCGGCGATCATCGGGTCCAGGAACTGCTCGACCTGATGACCCTGGAGCCGCTGGAGGTCAACCTGTTCCGGGGCGAGAGCCGGGACATTGGTACGCCCCGCGTGTTCGGTGGCCAGGTGCTGGCCCAGGCACTGCTGGCGGCCACGCAAACCATCGACGACGAGCGTATGGTCCACTCTCTCCACGCCTACTTCCTGCGGGCGGGTGATCCGGAAGCACCGATCGTCTACAACGTGGACCGCAGCCGGGATGGCCGCAGCTTTACGGCACGGCGTGTCGTTGCCATTCAGCACGGTCGGCAGATATTTACGCTGGCGGCCTCCTACCAGCTTCCCCAGAACGGGGTCGAGCACCAGTTCGACAGGCCTGATGTGCCAGGCCCGGAAGCCCTCGCCGACGAGGCCGAACGCAATAAGGTCGACCTGGAACGTGCACCGCCAAAGCTGCGGCGCTGGTTCGATCGCTTCGGACCCTTCGAATTTCGGCCGGTGGTGGCCCAGGACCCGTTCGACCCGCAGCCCCTGCCGCCGCGTCAGCAGATCTGGTTCCGGCTCGCGGGCGAAGTGGGGGACGATCAGCGTCTGCACCGAACCCTGCTGGCCTACGTGTCCGACTTCCACCTGATCGGTACGGCAACGCTGCCGCACGGCATTTCCTATCAGAAAGGCAACCTCGTCATGGCCAGCCTGGACCATGCGATGTGGTTTCACCGGGATGTGCGGGTGGACGACTGGCTGCTCTACGCCTGTGACAGCCCCAACTCCGGAGGCAGCCGGGGGCTCGCACGCGGCTTGATCTACGATCGGTCAGGCCGGCTCGTAGCCTCTACGGCCCAAGAAGGCATGATCCGGGTAGTTGAGCCAAAGGACTAAGCGGCGGCTGCAGCATTCTACTTGCCGCGAATTTTCCCTGCGATCCAGAGCAGGATCACTGCACCAACAAAAGCGGTGACGATGCTACCGATAAGCCCGTCGCCTGCGGCCACGTTGAAAAAGCTGAACAGCCCGCCACCAATGACACCACCGACCAGACCAATGATGATGTTCATGACGACGCCCTGGCTCGCGCCCTTCATGACCATGCCCGCCAGCCAGCCGGCGACACCGCCGACAATCAGTGCAACCAGAATGCCCATCGCAAATTCCTCTTGGAAAACCCGTTGATGAAGTGTTTTTACGGGAGAAAGCGAGCCGTGAGTCCGTACCCAGGCCTCGGCACTCCCGCTTTTCCCACCTCAGTGATGTGCCTAGAATAGCGCAGGATCAGGGTCAGAAAACCGGACATCGAGATGCAGGAACGCCTGCTGAACAACAAGCGCGCTGCGGACCACGAGCGGCAGCACAACCCCGCCAGGCGGGCATTCACGGCCATCGCGCTGGCGATGCTGCTGTGCCTCGGTGCGGCGCCGGTTCAGGCCCAGATCTACAAGTGGACGGACGAAAACGGCATCGTCCACTTCTCCAGCCAGCCGCCGAAAGACGATTCGGCCTTCGAGCGCTTCCGCTTTCCCTGCTACGCCTCGGACTCCCGCTGCAGCGCCCGGGTGAACTGGGAGACGGTGCCGCTGAACCGCACGGCCTATCCGGACATCATCCGTGACGTGGCCGTGCTGCACCGCATCGACGAAGGGCTGATCCGCGCGGTGATTCACGCCGAATCGGCCTACCAGGTGGACGCCAAGTCACCCAAGGGTGCCCAGGGCCTCATGCAGCTCATGCCTACCACCCAGGCGGACCTCGGCGTCGCCAATCCCTACGACCCGATCGACAACATCGAGGCCGGCACACGCTACCTGGCGCAGCTGCTCGACCAGTTCGACGGCGACATCACGCTCGCCTCGGCGGCCTACAACGCGGGCCCCGGCGCTGTTGAACGCCATGGTGGTGTTCCCCCCTATGCGGAGACCCGTGAGTACGTGCGGCGCGTGGCGATTCTGCATCGGCGGTACAGCTCGGCGAACTAGCTTCGAGTCTTGGTTGGCGGGCTTGGGGGTGGGTCGGTGTGGTTCGGGATCAATCAGCACCCCTGCCGACGACCCCGGAGCGACTGGGACAAGCCGCAGGCTTGAGGCGAGCTCCGTGATGAAACACCCATCGAGTAAGGCCACCGTGCGAGCCGCTCCCACAAAGCGGAGGGCAAAGGAGGGAAGCCGAAGGCCAGCGGGAGCGATCCCCACCCCGGGTGGCGGCCCAAAACACCCGGCCACCCAGCCAAAGGACAACCCAAGAACTCAGTAAACGAGCGCCGCTTCCGTAACGCCCGGCAGATCGCCGAGCGCCGCGACGAGCTCCTCGCAGGGGTTGATGCGCCATTCATCGCCGAGCTGGAGCTTGGCGCGTGCCCGGGGGTTTCGGTAGGAGAGGTAGACGCGCCCGACGCCGGCGCGGTAGGGCGCGAAGGCGGCGTTCAGTTCTTCGACCAGGTCGGGGCAGGGCCCCTGCACGGCAATGCGCACGCCGCGGGCGAAGCGGCCCTTGGCCTCGGCCAGGGACATGACCTTGCTGGCGGTCATGCGGAAGCCGCCGTTGAAATCATCGACGCTGACCTTGCCTTCGACGACGATCATTTCGTCCTTGTTCAGCAGGTCGGCGTAGAGGCTGAAGGCCTCGTCGAAGAGCGCCACGTCCATGCGGCCCGTGTGGTCTTCGATGGTGATGAAGAGGCGCCGGTTGGCGCGGCGGATCGCGCAGATCAGGCCGGACAGGGCCATTTCCACGCCTCGGCCCCGGCGCTGGCCGTCGCCGGTCGGGACAAGCGTGCCGAGCCGGCCGAGTTCAGCGCTGGTGAAGCGCTTCGTATCCGGGCGGTGCACCAGGGCGGGGTGACCCGTGAGGAACAGGCCCAGGGCTTCTTTCTCGGCCTGGAGCTGCTGCAGCTCCGGCCACACGGGGGCGTCCGGAATCTCGACCGACACCGTCGTCTGCGTGTCATCCATGCCGCCAAACAGGCCGACCTGGCCGGACTCGCGGTCACGCTGGGACTGCTCAGCCGCCTGCAGCACCGTATCCAGGGCGCCGAGCATGCGGGCCCGGTTGGCGTTCAGGTCCAGCGGGTCCATAGCGCCTGAGCGCACCAGCGTTTCCAGCGC
>JBCDHO010000282.1:0-4187 GCA_038749855.1 Pseudomonadota bacterium | reverse complement strand
CGCCCGGGTCGGCGGCAGATCGTCCGCGATCATCTTCGCCGACAGTTCAATCAGCGCAAGGGCTGAAGCCTCAAGGGGCTCGATGAACCCGGCGGAAATACCGACGGCGACGCAGTTACGGTGCCAGAACGTTTCCCGATAGCCGGGGTTGAGGTCCAGCTTCCTCGGCGCAGGCAGGTCGTCCTGTGCACGCTGCGTGGTTCGGGAAACATAGTCGAGCAATTGCCGTTCCGCAGTCTCGAGATCGACATGGTCGCTCGAAAATACGTGCCCGACACCGCGCCGGGTGGGCAGACCGATGTCCCAGATCCAGCCGCAGGGCTGCGCGGTTGCATTGGTATAGGGCGCGATCGGCTGGTCGGGCTGGTCATGGGGCACCTGCAGCGCCAGGGCCGTATCGCAGAACAGCCAGGGCCGCGTGCTTTGCAGCGGCACGCCGAAGTGCTGGCCGATCAGCACGCTGGCAAAACCCGTGCAGTCAATGAACAGGTCACCGCGGATGATGGAGTCTTCTGCGGTGCGCAAACCGGCGATGTCACCGGATTCGGCGCTGACCACCTCCTGGACGTGGGCCTGAACGTAGTGGACGCCCAGCTTTTCGATGCAGTGCGCCTTGAGAAACTCGCCAAACTTGCCCGCATCGAGGTGGTAGGCGTAGTTGGCCACCGCAGCAAACTCCGGCGTCCTCGGCTGCTTGGGCCCCCGCCCCTCATCGCAGAGGCGGGTCTGATAGGTGACCACGTCCGCGAACTTCGGCGCGCCGGTCAGGCGGCTCCAGGCAGGCACGACATTGATGTCGCCATAACCCGCCGGGGGAGAGAACGGGTGATAGTAGTGGTCATCGGGCGCACCGGTGATCCAGCCGCTGAAACGCGATGCCTGCTTGAACGCCGCATCGCACTCCCGGAAGAAGTCGGCTTCGGAGACCCCCATGTGCCGAAGCGTATCGCGCATGGAAGGCCAGGTGCCCTCGCCCACACCAATCGTCTTCACGTCCGGCGACTCCACGAGCGTGACCCGCACACTCGTCTCATCACGCGATGGATGTGCCGCGGCCAGCACGCCGGCTGTGAGCCAGCCTGCGGAGCCACCACCCAGTATCACGATGTCGCGAATCGGCTCACTCATGGCGTTTTGCTCCGGCCTCGACGAAATCCACAAACAGGTTGGCCGTCAGGCGACCGTGCACGGGGTCAGCGCTGATGTCGATGTCGGGGTCGACCAGGCCTGAATGCAGGACCGCGCCCGGGTAGACGACCAGTCGATTGGGCCGGTATTCGATTCGGTCATAGAGCTCGTACTGGTCATTGCTGTCCTTGATATAGGCGCATGGCGGTTCACCATGGGCGGCTTCGTAGCGCGCCCTTGCCTCCGCGTAGCTGTCCATGCGCGCTGCGCTCAGCGACTCGAAGCCGGTTTCCCGATGCCGGAACAGGCCCGTATCGCAAAAGGGACCCTCTCCGAGGTAATGCAAAATCGCCAGGTAGTGCGGCCGCACGCTGTCAAAATGCGGATTCCGCTGCGGCGGTTCCAGGTTCGCTTCGGCCGTGGTGATCAGCGAATAGACAGCGTTAACGATCTTCAGTCCGAAGCTCGTTGGCACCTTGTACACCTCGAACAGGAGTCGGAGCAAGCTGCCAACGACCGCGCGCACATAAGCTTCGGGAAGCCGTGCACGAACCCCTGGGTACCTGGAGGTCGGATCGGGCCCGTAGGCCGCGTTATCCCGTGCCGCGGCCACCAGCCCCTGGGTATCCACGGCGAAGTTATCGATACAGATCAGCGGCGTGCGCTCCCGGCCGACCGGACGGACGGCAAGGCGGGCGGCGCGATTCACTTCGAAACTCGGATCCTGCAAGGCGTAAATCAAGGCTGGAGAAAGGAAAGAGCCGCTGTCTCCAGCGGCTCCCCCATCATACCCGTTCCGCGGCGGGTCAGTAGTTCCAGCGAACCCCGATGCCGTAGCGCGGGCCCAGCTGGGTTACAAACTGGACCTGCTCTTCCCGGCGCCCATAAGACCGCGCGTATTCATCGGTCAGGTTGAAGGCTTCGGCAAAGAGCGTCAGCCCATTTTCGAACTGGTAACTGACAATCGCATCAAGCTGGCCATACTCCTCTACGTAGATCGGGTTGGCGCGACCACCCGCGTCCGTCGTGCTGTTCAGGAAGTCGTCCCGCCAGTTGTAGGCCAAGCGCACGATAAGCCCGTTCTTGTCGTAGAAGGCGACCAGGTTGGCCGAATCGCTCAAGCCAAGAATCGCGAACTGGTCGTTCGTGTTGGCGTTGTCATACTCGATGTCCGAATCGACCACCGTGTAGTTGGCACTCAGACCAAAGCCGCTTTCCCCGAAGATGTGCTGAATGGCAAATTCCCAGCCGTCGATCGTCGCATCTTCCTGGTTCGATGGAACCTGGATGAGGAAGTTGGCTGCAGGATCCCGTGCTTCATCACCCCGGATCGTGCCGGTGAAGTTGCCGTTCACGTCGGTTCCCGTGATCACGACACCCGGCTGGTCGCCGTAGGTTTCGAAGATACACTGGCGAATGGCGCCCTGGTCACCGGCACCGCCCGTGGCCGCATCACATTCGGCGTACCACTGACCGTTGCCCGGGTGCGGCAGGTTAAAGGGCGTGCCTTCCTCGAGACTGAAGCCGATGTAGTTGCTCGTGTCCTTGTAGAAGTAGGCCACGGAGGCGTAGCTGCCTTCGCCGTAGTACCACTCGAAGGACACGTCGAAGTTGTCCGACTCGAGCGGGTTCAGTGCCGGGTTACCCTGGCTGCCATTGCCGAAGTCACGTCGGACCAGCGGGTTCAGCGTCTGACCACCCTGGATGGACTGCCAGTCCGGCCGGCCGATGGACTGCGTGAAGCTGCCGCGGACAATGAAGTCCTCGGTCACGTTGACCGCAAGGTCGAGGTTGGGCAGGAAATAATCGTAGTCACCTTCGAGGGTCGTGAACCCGGGATCGCCGAAGGTGATCGAGTACTCGTTGGCTGCGACCCAGTCGATGTACAGGGGGATCGGCACCAGCGCCGTCGAGGTGACATCCGTCTGCTCGTAGCGCACGCCCAGTCGCAGGTTCGTGTTCAGGCCGAACATTTCGAAGTTCGAACGCCACTGGAGATAGGCGCTCATGCTCTCTTCTTCGGTCCGCAGGTCCGTGTCCCAATCATCCGAGGCGCGATGAATCTGGCCCGTGGCGGCCTCGCGTGCCGCGACGACGGAGGCGAAGTCCCAGGTGTACATCTGGTTCCAGAGGTTCGGGTTGTCGCTACCGGAGACCTGGTCAAACAGGGACTGGATGTCCCGCAGCATGAACAGCTCATCCGGATAATCGTCCGGCGAACCGATACCGCCCCAGTTGTCGTACTGGACGTTGCGGTACGCAGACCGGTTCGACACATCCGTGGATGTCACGCCGAAGTCCAGCGAGTTGAAATCGTTGAAGTCCCAAACGCCACCAAGATCGATCTGGTCGATCTCCATGTCGCTCAGGCCACTGCGGTAAGAAGCGCCACCCGTGAGGATGTTGGAGGCATCAAAGTCTCCGGGCGGCAGGTCCAGGCTCAGGACCGGAAGATCTTGCCGGTAATCCACCGTGGCGCGACCACCGGTGGCGAAAAGCACACCGCCAAGCACCGCGTTGGAACCGAATTCACTGGCGCGCTTCGACTCAGAGGTCGAGTTGTGCGCGTCGAGATGGAAACGAAGCATCGGCGTGAGGTCCCATTCGGCATTGAAGCCGATGGAATCGAGCTCGGTCTTCCAGCCGAATTCCGCACCACCGAAACCGATGTCGCGACCGGCCCAGGCCTCAGACCACTCCAGTGGCGTTGAGATCGGGCCGTCGGTGAATTCACCAAAGGTCGTACCGCTCGTACCGGTCTGGATGAACCAGGTGCTGATGTCGCTGCGGCGCTGCTGGATTTCCAGCTCCGAATAGGTGTAGTCCAGGGTCAGGACCAGGTTGTCCGTCGGCGCCCACTGCAGCACCAGCTGGCCGTTGAGGCGCTCCCGGTCCACGTCGTTGAGGGCATAAGCCAGGTTCTGCGGCAGCGAGTAGAGGTCGTCTTCGCTGGGCAGGTTCACGTAGTTTTCGGAGGTCGGATCTCCAGGCGCCGGCAGGGCCTGCCAATTCGCCAGGCGGTCATCCGTCAGCCAACCAGACGTCGTCGCCGCCTGGTT
>JBCDHO010000281.1:0-4228 GCA_038749855.1 Pseudomonadota bacterium | reverse complement strand
CTCCAGCAGGCTGCCAAACTTGCTGGGCGGGGCGGGGATCGTCTTGAGCTCCACCTGCGCGCCCTGATCCACCAGGTAGTTGTAGATGCGCGTGGCGTGCTGACGTTCTTCCTCGTACTGCTGCTTCAACCAGTTCGCCGCGCCATTGAAATCGATGCTCGCACAGTAGGCAGACATGGCCAGGTAGATATAGCCGGAGTAGAACTCGTCGTTCAGCTGCTGCTGAAGCGCTTGCTGCATGTCCTCTGAAATCATGGTGGGGGCCCTGTTCGGTAGCGGATCACTGAGTCCTCAGTTTAAGCGAATTGGGCCATGGCGCGGATGCGTCCACCGGCCAATCACTCAATTTTCAGGTCGCTGGGCTTAGTTTTCTTGTACATAGGCGGGACCCTTGGGGTTCAAACCGGCAAAACAGACCTGGTGAGACACGCAACAAACGCAACGCGCCAGCAAAAACAATGTGACGGGAGAACGAACATGGCGCGCAGCTCTGCGGAAGCGAAAGCGCAGCACGTGCACACGGCTGACAACTGGGGGCAGCTCGCGGACGGTAGCGAAGAAGCCGCTGCCCGTGAAGCCGCGCTGCAAGACCCGGGCACCTTCCATGGGGCCATTGCAGCCTCGGAACTGCACTGGTTCGACGAGGGTGCCTGGTGGCGCCGCGACCCGCGAGCGGGCAGCTGGCACGGCATCGATGCGACCAGCGGTGAGACCCGGGACGCCGGCTCGCGTTCCCCAGCCTGGCGACCCTGGGACAACGCCTTCGATGACAGCGCCGCGCCCTTCTACCGCTGGTTCCACGGCGCGCAGACCAACGCGTGTTTTAACGAGATCGATCGCCACGTGCTGGGTGGCCAGGGTACCCACGAGGCCTTCTGCTTCGAAGGCGACCGCTGGGACCCCTCACGCAATAACGAGCGCGGCGGCCCCGTGGTGGAGCGCAACATCCCTTACCGTGAGCTGTTGCTCGAGACCGTGTTGCGGGCCGAGGTGCTCAGCGGCCTCGGCCTGGGGACGGGCGACCGGGTGGCCTTCAACCTCCCGAGCATTCCGGAACAGCTGTTCTACACGGAAGCCGCCAAGCGCCTGGGCCTGATCTACACGCCCGTGTTCGGCGGTTTCTCCGCCAAGACGCTTGCGGACCGCATCTTTGATGCCGGCGCCCGGGTGGTCGTCACCGCCGACGGCGGCTACCGCAACGCCGAAACCGTACCCTACAAGGCCATTTATACGGACCCGGCCCTGGACAACTTCGTGCCGCTGCCTGCAGCGCTCGAGGCCTTCCGCTCAGTCCTTGATGAGCTCGAAGCGGACTTCGCCCTCGGCGCACGCGCAGCCCGACTGTTCGAGCGGACCCGCGACGCCCTGGCTGGCGAGATCACCATCGAACGCAGCGACCTCATGCGCGAGCTGGGCCGCGCCCTGAGCGACGAACCGGCCCTGGCACCGGACCGGGCCGCCACGATCCGTACAACGGTGGCACGGCGTCTGGCAAAGGCCGGCCACGAGGTCGAGCGGGTGGTGGTCGTGCGCTACACGGGCCAGGAGGTGGTCGAACACCCGCGGGACTGCTGGTCCGATGAATTGCTTGATGCCGCCACGGCTCGCGTGCTCGAGCGCGCCCGCGAGGCCGGTTTTGCCGTGGAACACCGCGACGACTTGCTTGCACTGGACGACCAGGCGCTGTGGAAAGCCTTAAATGCCTGCCAGCCGGCACAGCCCGTGGCCGCCGACTTCCCCCTGTTCATCATCTATACCTCCGGCTCCACGGGAAAGCCGAAGGGCGTGGTGCACACGCACGGGGGCTGGCTGGCGGGCGTCACCCACACCCTGCGGACCGTGTTCGGGGCCACACCCGAAGACCGCCTTTACGTCATTGCCGATCCCGGCTGGATCACGGGCCAGTCCTATCTGATCGGCGCACCCCTGGCACTGGGCATTACGTCCATCGTGGTTGAGGGCTCGCCGCTGTTTCCCCATGCAGGACGCTTTTCGTCGATCATCGAACGACACGGGGCCACCCTATTCAAGGCAGGCTCGACCTTCCTGAAGGCGGTCATGACCGATCCCGCCAGCACCGATGACATGGCCAGCTTCGACATGAGCGGCCTCAAGGCCGCCACTTTCTGTGCCGAGCCCGTGTCTCCCGCCGTTCAACACTTCGCCATGGACCGGGTTTGCGACCACTACATTAATTCCTACTGGGCGACGGAGCATGGCGGCATTGTCTTCACCTGCCCCTGGGGCGGCTTCAAGCCACTCGCGGCTGACGCCAAAACCTGGCCCCTCCCCTGGATCGAGGCGGAGGTGCGCATCGCCGAGGACAGCAGCGCGTCCGGAAGCGCCACGGCCTGGCGCCGGGCCACCGAGGGCGAGAAGGGCGAGCTGGTCATCACCCGCCCCTACCCCTATCTCGCCCGCACCATCTGGGGTGACGCCGAGCGTCTCGGCACGGACGAATGGCGCGGCGACTTCGAACGCTTCAAAGCCGTCTACTTTGACCGCTGGGCCAATGACTTCGCTTATACGCAGGGCGACTACGCGCGCCAGCACGCTGACGGGTCGTTCACGCTGCACGGCCGCTCCGACGACGTGATCAACGTGTCCGGCCACCGCATCGGCACGGAAGAAATCGAGGGTGCCATCCTGCGCGACAAGGTCCTGCTGCCGGACTCGCCGCTGGGTAACGCGGTCGTGGTCGGGGCGCCCCACGACGAAAAAGGCGAGACCCCCGTCGCCTTTCTGATTCCCTCACCCGGCGCCCGGCTGAAGGACGAAGACCTCGACCGCTTCAAGGGGCTCGTGCGCAGCGAGAAAGGCGTTACCGCCGTGCCGTCCGACTTTCTCGTCGTGTCGGCCTTTCCGGAGACCCGCTCGGGCAAGTACATGCGACGCACGCTGCGGGCCATTCTCCTGGATGAACCGCTGGGTGATCTGTCGACCTTGCGCAACCCGGAGGTCATTGAAGAAATCAGCGAAACCGTCGCGGCCTGGCGCGCCTTTGGGCGCCTGAGCGACGCGCGGGACATCGTGCAAAACCACCGCTACCTGCGCCTGGAAAACCACCCGGTGGGGGACGGTCGCAGCGTGGCCCTGCTGACCGTGGACTCACCGCCGGTCAATTCCCTGAACGAGCGCTCCCTGGACGAGCTCCATACGGTGCTGCAGCACGTTGCCAATCAGGACAACACGGCAGCGCTGGTGGTCACCGGCGCGCGCAGTGCCTTCGTGGCCGGTGCGAACGTCAAGGAACTGCTGGAGGTCGGTGAGGCCGGCGACCTCGACAGCGCCCAAACGCCGCCGAACGCTGCGCAGGCGGCCTTTGCGGCCCTGGAAAAGCTCGATATTCCGGTCATTGCCGCGGTGAACGGCCCGGCCCTGGGTGGTGGCAACGAGCTCGTGCTCGCCTGTTCCTACGTGGTGGCCGATCAGCACGCACGCTTTGGGCAGCCTGAGATCAATTTGAACCTGCTGCCCGGCTACGGTGGCACCCAGCGCCTTCCGCGGCGCCTTCACGAACGGCGGGGCGAGGCAGGGCTGATTGATGCGGCGCGCCTGATTCTTGGTGGTCGCGCGCTGGACGCAGACGAAGCCAGGGCCATTGGCCTGGTTGATGAAGTGGTGGGCCAGTCCGGCGCTGGGCCCGTATCCATCGCCATGGAGCGCATCCGCGCCTGGCTGAATGGAGAGGGCCCACTGGTCGAGGCGCTCCAGCGGCGCGACCGGCGCCGCGCCGCACAGGAAGACCCCCTGCCCTGGCAAGATACGCTGCTCGAAGACCCGAGCCTGGCGCCAACGGTGACGCAAATTCTGTCCAGTGGACGCCGGCGCCCGGTCGAACGCATTCTCGATGCCCTGCGGGTCGGCGCGGCGCAGGGTCAGAGCGTGGGCCTGAAGCACGAGGCGCGCCTGTTCGCTGAAGCCGTGTGTGATCCCGAGTGCGGGCCACCCGGTATCCAGGCCTTTCTGGAACGGCGCAGCGCACCCCTGCCCCTGAAGCACGTTGAGATTCCGCCCCTGGCGGATGAGGCCGTGCGGGCCGAGCTTGAACAGGCCGGCCGGCTGCTGGCCATTGACGCGCCGTTTTTCCCCGGCGTCACCCCCATCCCCGATTACCAGTACGGCATGGGCGTGGCCAAGGATACCGAAACGGCGCAACCGGCCCATGGCGATCCGAGCGAAGCGGAGCGCCTCCTCGTGTTCCCAACCCCGAAACCGGGACCCAACG
>JBCDHO010000280.1:0-4247 GCA_038749855.1 Pseudomonadota bacterium | reverse complement strand
TTGCCGCCCGCCTCGAGGATGCGCTGGCCCGCCCGTGAGGTTTCTGCATGGCCCGAAGCCACGACGCCGGCAGTGGGCCGGAAACGGCCCGTGCTCCGGCCGCGCAATGGGCGCGGCAACGCGCCGTCGGCCGCGGCCGGTGTGGTCCCGCTGTTCTCCTGTCGTGCTGTGTCCTTCTCCCCCACCGGTTGACTGGTCCTTAATTCAAAACGGCGGCCAGTGTAACCGAGTCGTTTCTTTGCTGTTTCTGGGTCCTTGCTGGGCCGTTACCCCGTCGTCGCTGGGTAGTTACTGGGTCGTTACTGGGTCGTTATTGGGTCGTTACTGGGTCGTTACTGGGTCGTTCGCGCTGAATGGGTGGTTTAGAATCGGCGCACTTTTTGTCGCGGCACCTGGCCATGCGCGTACTGGGCATCGAAACCTCCTGTGATGAAACCGGCGTCGCCCTGTTCGATACGGAACAGGGCCTGCTCGCGCACGCGCTGCACAGCCAGGTGGATTTGCATGCCGAGTATGGCGGCGTCGTGCCCGAGATTGCTTCCCGGGACCACGTTCGCAAGCTGTTGCCGCTCGCAGACCACTGCCTCACAGAGGCTGGCCTCGAACGCAAGGACATTGACGGCGTGGCCTACACGGCCGGGCCGGGACTGATCGGCGCCTTGCTGGTAGGCGCCGCGACGGGCCGGGCGCTGGCCCTGGCGCTTGGCGTCCCCGGCTTGCCGGTGCACCACATGGAAGGCCACCTGCTGGCGCCCATGCTCGAGCCGGAGCCACCGGACTTTCCCTTTGTGGCACTGCTCGTATCGGGTGGACACACGATGCTGGTCGAAGTGCGGGGCATTGGCGGCTACCGCCTGCTGGGCGAAACGCTCGACGACGCCGCAGGCGAGGCCTTCGACAAGACAGCCAAACTGCTGGGCCTTGGCTATCCCGGCGGGCCGGCCCTGGCCCGCGCCGCGGAATCAGGCGACTCGACGCGCTTTGCCTTTCCACGCCCCATGACCGACCGGCCCGGCCTCGACTTCAGTTTCAGCGGGTTGAAAACGCACACGCGAAACCTATACACGCGCCATGCTGGGACCGCCGGTGCTAAGGCGGGGCAGGTCAGTGACGATCAGCTGACACCGGTCGTTGGCCATGCATCGGCAATGGTCAATGGCGATGAGAAGAAGCGAGTCAATGGCGATGAGACGAAGCGGGTCAATGGCGATGAGAAGAAACTGGTCAATGACGTCGCGGCCGGCTTCCAGGCAGCGGTGGTCGACACCTTGGCCATCAAGTGCCGCCGGGCCATGACCGAGACCCGCGCCGCGACGCTGGTGGTTGCTGGCGGCGTCGGAGCGAACCGGGCCCTGCGCGAGCGGCTGCATATGGAGGGCAAGAAGCACGGCTGGACCGTGGCCTTTCCGCGGCTCGAATTCTGTACGGACAATGGCGCCATGATCGCCTTTGCCGGTGCCCAGCGCCTGCTGGCCGGTGAGCACACTGGCCTGACGATCGCGGCGCGTGCCCGTTGGCCGCTTGAAAGCCTGGCACCACCGGGCACGGAGCTCACCCCATGAACGATCGCGTCTTTATCGACGACCTGCGCATTCCGACCGTCATTGGCGTCTATGACTGGGAACGGGAAATCACCCAGACCATCAGCCTGGACCTCGAGATGGCCTTCGATATTTCCGCCGCTGCAGCCAGCGATGCAATCGAGGACACGCTCGACTACAAGGCGGTGTCCAAGCGGCTCATCGCCTTCGTGGAGGGCAGCGAGTTCCAGCTCGTGGAGGCGCTGGCAGAACACTGTGCGCGTATCATCCTCAACGAGTTTCCCGTGGACTGGCTGCGGCTCAAGCTCAGCAAGCCCGGCGCGGTCCGGGGCTCCCGGGCCGTAGGCGTCATCATCGAGCGCGGCGCCGGAACGCCATGAGCGAAACCGCATTCCTCGGTGTCGGCAGTAACGTCGATCCGGAAAGGCACGTGGCGATCGCGATCGAGCGGCTCGGGGAAGCCTTCGATGACCTGCGCTGCTCACCGATTTATCGCTGCCCGGCCGTTGGCTTTGACGGCAGCAACTTCATCAATCTCGTGGTCTCGATTGAAACGACGTTGTCGCCCTGGGCCTTGAGGGACTGGCTGCGCCGCCTCGAGGAAGCCTACGGCCGGGAGCGGGACGTACCCAAATTCTCAGACCGGGTGCTTGACGTGGACATCCTGCTGTTCGGCGAGCGGGTGCAGGACGATGAGCGGCTGGAACTGCCTCGACCCGAACTGTTTCACTATGCCCACGTGCTACGGCCCCTTGCCGAACTCGCGCCGCAACTTGTGTGCCCTGGCGATGGCCGCACGCTGGCGCAAATTCGCACTGACGCCGCCCTCGACGAAACCGCACTAGCCCCCCTGGACGCGGCGCAGTTCCGACCCGAAACACTTAGACGTTGAGGCTGCGGCCTCCGTCCACCGCCAGGATCTGACCCGTCACGTAGGGCGCATCCAGCCCAAGAAAGGCCACGGCGCCGGCAACATCCTCCGGCATCCCGAGACGCCCCAGGGCCACCCGGGACAGCAGCTCGGCTTGGCCCACCGTGTCCTCGTCGCCCTCCGGCCAGAGAATCGCACCCGGGGAAACGCCGTTGACGCGCACGGCCGGCGCCAGCTCCAGCGCCAGGGACTTGGTCATCATCTCCACGGCGGCCTTCGCCATGCTGTAGACCGGATACCCGGGCAGCGGACGGCGGGCATAGATGTCCACCACGTTGACGATGGCGCCGCCCGACAGCTCCGGCGCCAGGGCCTGACTGAGAAAGAAGGCGCCGCGCACATTGCTCTGCACCAGGTCGTCCCAGTCCTTGTCCTCGATCGCGCCCAGCGCGGTCGGGTAAAAGCGCGAGGCGTTGTTGACCAGGAGCGCGAGGCGTCCGCCCTGCTGACCGGCCACCGTCCGCACCTGCTCCGCAAGCCCTGCAGGACCCTCCGGCGCACCGAGGTCCGCCTGGAGCACCACCGCGCTGCCTGATCGCCGGCCATCAAGCCGGGTGGCCAGCGCCGCCGCGGCCTCGATGCTGCCAAGGCGATGAATCAACACGTTCAGCCCGCGCCCGTGGAGCGTCTCCACGATGGCCGCACCGAGCCGTCGCGCGCTGCCCGTGACGAGTGCCCAGGCGGGCGGGCTGGAATCTGATGGCGAGGGTTCGGGTGTCATGGCCTGTGGCGCTCTTGAGTTTGTTCGGACGGTCGCGGACACTGCGTTCATGCCCGCCGCGGACCCGCGCCTCATCCTGCCCGAACCCCCGGATGCCCTCAAGGCATTGAGCCGGGACCTCGTTGCGCGCATGCGGGAACGGCACCAGCAGGCAGGTCGCCTCAGCTTTTCCGACTACATGGAAATGGCCCTCTACGAACCGGGCCTGGGCTATTACAGCGCGGGGTTGCCGAAGCTGGGCGAGGACGGCGACTTCGTGACGGCGCCCGAACTCGGCACGCTCTTCGCCCGCTGCCTGGCCCGCCAGCTGAGCGACATCGCAGGGGCGCTGGATACAGGCGCGGAACACAAGGGCCTGAACGAAGAAGGCGCGGGCCAAGGGGAGCACAGCAAGGGCGAGCTGGACTCAGGCTGGGTGCTGCTCGAGCTGGGTGCGGGCACCGGACGCCTCGCCGCGGACCTCCTGAATGCGCTTCTGGAAGCGGACGCACCGATGCCAGGGCGCTACCTCATCCTGGAACGGAGCGCGGACCTGCGCGCGGAACAGGAACGGGTGATCCGCGCACGTGCGCCCGCCCACGCGCAACGGGTTGCGTGGCTGGATGCGCCGCCGGTCGCGCCCTGGCGCGGTGTGCTGATCGCGAACGAGGTGATCGACGGTGACACACCGGGCTGGACGACCTGGCCGGCGAACCAGACCTTGTCCGAACGGGTCACTGCCCTCCAGGAGCGGTTGCCCGAACCCCTGTCGACGGACGGCTACCGCTCGGAGCTCTGCCTGACCCTGCCCGGCTGGCTGGACACGGTCACGAACAAGCTGACGCAGGGCGCCGCCCTGTTTATCGATTACGGCTACCCCCGACCCGTCTACTACCATCCGGAGCGGCGGGACGGCACGCTGGTCTGCCACTACCGGCACCGGGGACACTTCGACCCCTTTTTCTGGCCGGGGCTACAGGATTTATCAGCGTTCGTGGACTTCACCGCTCTGGCCGAGGCCGCGGACCAGGCGGGGCTGGAAGTCACCGGCTACACGCCCCAGAACCAGTTCCTG
>JBCDHO010000279.1:0-4271 GCA_038749855.1 Pseudomonadota bacterium | reverse complement strand
TGAGGCGCGCGAGCGCATCCTCCAGGGCAAGGACGTCGACGTCGTCGGGTCCCGCAGAAATGGCGCCTTCGACCAGTGTCACACGGTCCGCCGGATCGAAACGCTTGTCAGCGTTCTTCTTACGCGCGTGATCAATGAGCAGGTGGCGCATGGCTTGCGCGGCCGCTGCCAAGAAGTGGGAGCGATTTTTAAAGGGTGTATCTGTCGGACTGTTCATGCGCATGAGCGCTTCGTTGACCAGCGCGGTTGGCTGGAGCGTGTGGCCTGCTCGCTGCTGTGCCATGTAAGCACCGGCGGTTCGGTGCAGTTCGTGATACAGGAGCGGCAAGAGCTGGTCGAGCGCCTTGCTGTCTCCGGTGCTCCATCGATCCAGGAGCTGGGTAATTTCGCTTTCGGCGTCGTCCGTCATGGTCGTGGGCCGTTCTCGTCGCGGGCCTGTGGGCGTCCTGTCGCAGGCCTCATGGTGTGTCGTGTCACGCGTTCTGTCCTCCCCATTCATGCCGGTCCGGTGGAAGACCTGCGTGCCCGATTGTACATCGCGCTCGCTGTCATCGGGGCGCCGGCGGCGCTGGCGGTCATGCGCCGGCCGCCAAGGCATGATACGAACCAGCGTCCAGGGCCGTTAGTCCCAATGAGGAAGGCAAGGAAGCTTCCCTCCACCCAACAGCTTTGTAGAGAGAATCCACGGAATGGGTCACAGCAAAAAAGCGACAAAGCAAGCTGCTCCTGCGGAACCTCGGCAAGACCGCCAGCTGGCGGTTCTGCTTGAGGGTGTCGTCGATCTCGAACTCGCCGCTGCGCGGCATCGCCTCGAAAAGACCAACTCGCCACCCCGCCTGGTGGAGCGCGCCCTGCGATTGCTGCGGTCGAGCCGGATGCCGGACGGGTTTCTCGACAGCCCCTTCGAGCCGGACCGCCATGCGGCACTGCTCGATATGCCGGGCGCCCGAGGGCGCGGCTAGCTCGGCCGATTGGTCTGTCGCAGCGCGGCGGGTCTTCAGCGCTTGCAATCAGTACGCTCCCGACGGATATCGCTTTGTAGCCCTGTGGGGCCTAACCCTCCCTGGGTGCCAAAACCGCCGGCAGACCGATTTCGTCCGCGAGCGTGTTATAGGCCTCCAGCTCAGGCCCCAGCGCCTGGTTCAGCTCCGCCAGGGCCTCATCGATGGCGGTAACCAGCTCGTCGCGCACCGCGATCGCCGATGCCGTGGGTGGGTGGTCTCCGAAGGCCACGAGCCCCATCACGCCAGCGAGCTTGTCATTCAGACGGATGGGAAAGTTCAGCGGGTCCTGCGGGCTCTCGAGCTGTGTCTGGTAGAGGGTGGTTTCGACGCGTTCCAGCGTTTCCTTGAGTGCATCGCCCGACTCAATCAGTGCGGCGTAGGCGGGATCGTCTCCGACCCGCGTCGCGACCGCGTTGATCTGTGCGCGGGTGTTTCGCAGGTCGCGGATCGCCTGGTGGGCTTCAGTCAATTTGCGGTTCGCACCCCAGACAAAGTTGAATTGCGCGATCAACTCTTCCAGACTGGCCGTGGCACGCGGGTCCGCAAGCACGGCCGTTTCCACGCGTGATTCCTGCTCACCCACGGTGAGAATGACGGTGTAAGCGCCCGGAAGCGCGCGCGGACCGTCCAGTGAGCGGTTCCATAGAACCAGCCCGTCAAAGCGTTCCACGCTCGGATATTTGAGGTCCCAGACGAACTGGTTCAGCCCAGCCTCAGCCGGTAGCAGGCGATCGTCATCGGCAAAGGCGGTCTCCGGGTCCTGTGCTTCACCCTCCTCCGGCAGGCGCGTAAAGCGTCGCACAAGCTGTCCCTCGGTGTCGCGGATTTCGAGACTCATCGAGAGCTCTGGGGCCGGCGCCGTTTCGAAGTGGTAAAAGAAGGTCACCCCCACCGCGGGATGGGTTCCCGCATGGCCGGGTTCCTCGGCAGCGTCGTTGCTGACGCGCCAGTTCGGTGCGGAGGCATAGAGTCCGGGCCCTGTACCGTCCGCGAGCTGCGGCGCCTGCCGCACAAGTGCCAGGTGGTCGAGTATCCAGTAGCCGCGCCCCTGGGTTGCCGCAACGAGCGCGCCTTCCTTCACCGCGAGGTCTGTGATCGGCACGATCGGAAGGTCCAGCTGCAGGCTTTGCCAGTCTTTCCCATCGTTAAAGGAGACATGGACCCCACGTTCGGTGCCGGCGTAGAGCACCCCAGGCGCGTCCGGATCAGCGCGGAGGGCCCGGGTGAAATGGTCACGGGGAATGCCATCGTCAATGCGGTCCCAGCTGCGACCGAAGTCATCGGTCCGGAACAGCCAGGGGCGGAAGTCGTCATTCTTGTAGGCAGTCGCGGCCAGGTACAGGCCGCCGGGTTCCGTCGGGTGGGGCTCGACGCTGTTGATCTGTATTTCCTCGGGCAGTCCCCGTGGCGTGACGTCGTCCCAGCTTTCGCCACCGTTGCGGGTCAGGTGCAGCCGCCCATCATCGGAACCGGCCCAGATCAGGCCTTCCTGGAGCGGAGACTCGGCCACGGCGAAAAGGGTGCCGTAATACTCCACGCTGGTGTTGTCCTGGGTGATCGGCCCGCCGGACGACTGCTGCTTCTCCTTGATGTTGCGCGTGAGGTCCGGGCTGACAGCTTCCCAGGTCTGCCCCTCGTCGCGACTGCGAAACAGCACGTTGCCGGCCGCGTAGAGCGTATCGGCGTCGTGCGGCGAGAAAAAGATCGGGAAGTTCCAGTTGAAGCGGTACTTCAATTCCGCTGCGCCCCAGCCCATGGGATTGTCGGGCCAGACGTTGATGATGCGACGGTCGCCGGTGCCGTGGTCCATGCGCACGAGGTAACCGCCGTAGGAACCGCCGTAGACGATATCGGGATTGTCTGGATGGGCGACGACGTGGCCGCTTTCGCCGCCGGCCGTGGGCTCCCAGTCACGCGTCGAGATGCGGCTTCCGCGGGCCGAGCGTGAGTGGATACGCACCGTCGAGTTGTCCTGCTGTCCGCCCAGCAGGCGGAAGGGAAAGGCGTTGTCGGTCGAGACCCGATACATCTGCGCGGTCGGCTGGTTCGCCTGGGTGGACCAGCTGGCGCCGCCGTCGAAGCTCACGTTGGCCCCGCCGTCGTTGGCCTGCACCATGCGCTGCGGATCGGTGGGGTCGATCCAGAGGTCGTGGTTGTCCACGTGTGGCGTCGCGATGGCCTCGAAGGTTCTTCCGCCGTCGGCGGAGCGGTGAAAGCGGACGTTCGAAACGTAGACCACTTCTTCGTTGAGCGGATCGGCGTTGATGCGCGTGTAGTACCAGGCGCGTTGCCTTAGCTTTCGCTCCTGGTTGACCCGCGCCCAGCTCTCACCACCGTCACGGGAGCGGAATACCCCGCCTTCAGCGGCCTCGATGATGGCGTAGAGGTTGTCCGGGTTACTGGGTGAGACCGTGATGCCCGCGATGCCGAGGGGCGGTTCCGGCAGTCCGTCGTTTTCCGATAGCCGTGTCCAGCTGTCGCCGCCGTCCGTGGTCTTCCAGATGTCTGAGCCTTCACCACCGGACTCAAGGCTGTAGGGCGTGCGTTTGACGCGCCAGGTCGTGGCGTAGAGCACGCGCGGGTTCGTTGGGTCCATGACAAGGTCAACGGCCCCCGCCTGGTCGTTAACGAACAGCACTCGTTCCCAGCTTTCGCCGCCATCTCGGCTGCGGTAAACGCCCCGTTCCTCGTTGGGCCCGAACAGGTGACCCATAGCAGCAACGTAGACCAGGTCCGGGTTGCGCGGGTGAATGCGAATGCGCGCAATGTGCCGGCTGTCCGGTAGGCCGGCAAAAGCCCAGGTTTTACCGGCATCCACGGATTTCCAAATGCCATCGCCATGGGAAACATTGCCGCGGATGGTCTTTTCACCGCCACCGACATAAAGCACCGATGGGTCCCACGCGGAAACCGCGACCGCGCCGATGGAGCCGCCGAAAAAGCCGTCCGACACATTCTCCCAGTGCCCTCCGCCATTGGTGGTTTTCCAGACACCGCCGCCGGTCGCCCCGAAATAGTAGGTTTCCCGATCCTGGGGAATACCGGCAACGGCCGCGGATCGTCCGCCCCGGTAGGGTCCAACCTCTCGCCACTGCAAGCCCTCAAGCAGCGCTGTATCGGCAAGGGATGTGGTCGTCGGAAGTACAAGCAGGAGGCTGCTGAGCAGCAGAAAACGAAGTGCCATCATGAAGTTCCCGGGGTCTTGTCGGTTTTGGTGTCCCGGATTATCGCAAAGGCGGCGCAGAGATTCAGAACCCCGGTGCTGCG
>JBCDHO010000278.1:0-4276 GCA_038749855.1 Pseudomonadota bacterium | reverse complement strand
GATGCCTATGACCTTTACCTGCGCGGGCGGGAGCTCTTTATTGCGCGGGAAAGCCTGCCCCTGAGCTGGGAGCTGCTCAACCAGGCCACGCGGCTTGACCCGCAGTTCGCCCGGGCCTGGGAAACGCTGGCGGCCATCCACTCCGTCGCCACCTCCTGGTTCCCGGGGGACGGCATCGATCACGAAGTGCTGGCGCTCGCGGCGGCCCGCCGCGCGCTGGAACTCGACCCGGAACTTTCCATGCCGCACGCCGTGATCGGTATGAAGCACGAGGTGACCGGGGCCGGCTACGCGGGCGCCATTGCCAGCCTCGACCAGGCCATCGCCAACGATCCGCGCAATGCCACGGCCCGACTCTGGCGCGGCATTACGTTGAAGGACATGGGCTACATCCAGCGGGCCCTGGACGATTTCGACGCCTGCCTGGCCATCGATCCCGCCTATCTCAACTGCCAGCAATGGCGCGCCGAGGCGCTGCTGGGCGTGGGCCGGGTGCAGGAGGGCATCGCCCAGTTCGAACTCACCATTCCCTACAACTTTCACGCGACCACCGATGCCTTCGTTCCCTACTACGTGAAAACGGGACAGCTCAAAACCGCCTGGCTGGTGGCCTCGCTGGCGACGCGCAACCCCTACGCACCGATTCGCGACTGGGTTGACGCCATCGCTTATCCGGATTCGGACCATTCGGCCCGGCTGGCGCGCTTCAGCGACTGGGGCCGGACGCAAAACCTCGATGTCTGCGACATGGGCATGGTGGCCGTGGCCCTTGACCAGCGCCATTGCTGGACCACCATGCGCTACGCCCGTTTGATGTGGCAGCCGGACACGGCCGGCTTCCGGCAGACCCCCGAATTCAAGGCCTTCGTCAATGAACACCTCATGGAACTGTGGGTCGAGTGGGGCTTCCCGCCGCAGTGCCGGGACCTGGGCAGCGGGGCGTTCGAGTGTGACTGATTTGGAGGTAACTGCAGTGACACGACGACGAAAGGCGTCCATCGGGAGAGCCCTACGATGAGCTTCTTCGACGAGCTTAAGCGCAGGAACGTGTTCCGCGTGGGCCTGGCCTACGTGGTCGGCGCCTGGCTGCTGCTGCAGTTTACCGAGGTGATCACGGAGCTGCTCTCGCTGCCACCAACGATCGGGCCGATTGTGGTCGCCGCGGTGGCCATCGGCTTCCCGATCGCGCTGTTTCTCGCCTGGGCCTACGAGCTGACGCCCGACGGGGTAAAGCGTGAATCCGACGTCGAGCGCGAGGACTCCATCACGTCTACAACGGGCAAGAAGCTCAATGGCCTGATCATGGGCCTGTTGGCCACGGCCGTGATCGTGCTGCTGGTCGACAAGTTCGTGCTGCGAGGCCCCGAGCCGATCAACGACGCACCGGCCGTTGCGAGCGCAGCGACGGAACAATCCACCGACGAATCCGCTGCTGCAGTGGCCGCCGCCGAACCCGAGGACATCGACCCACGCTCCATCGCTGTTCTGCCCTTCACCAACCGCAGCCCCATGGCCGAGGACGAGTTCTTCATCGACGGCATCCATGACGACCTGCTGACCAACCTGGCGCGCATCGGTGAACTAAAGGTGATCTCCAGAACCTCCGTGCAGCGCTTCAAGGAGACCGATACCCCCATCCCCGAGATTGCCCAGATGCTCGGCGTGGCCACGATCATGGAAGGCGCCGTGCAACGCGCCGGGAACATGGTGCGCATCAACGTGCAGCTGATCGATGCGGACTCGGATGAACACCTCTGGGCGCAAATCTATGACCGGGAGTTGACCACCCAGAACCTGTTCGACATCCAGAGTGAGATCGCAGGCCACATTGCCGAGGCACTCCAGGCGCAGCTCACACCGGAAGAAGCGCTGCAGCTCGCAAACGCGCCGACGGAAAACCTCGCCGCCTACAGCGCCTACCTGCGCGGTCTGCAGGGGTTTGCGCGTCGCGAGATTGGCACTATGAAAGACGCGCTTGAGGAGTTCCAGCGGGCCGTCGATCTCGATCCGGACTTTGCCCACGCCTGGGCGGGGATCGCCACGGTCGCCATTGTGCTGCCCAGCTGGGGCGGACTAGACCCAGAAGAAGGAAGGCGCATCGCCGAGTCCGCAGCAGAACGAGCCATGGAACTAGCGCCTGAGCTGGGTGAGGCCAACCTGGCGCTTGCCACGGTCCTGCGAGGCGAAGCGGCGGAGAAACAATTCCAGATCGCCGTCGAGCTGCTGCCGAGCTCCGCTGCAGCGCACCTGTGGTACGCCAACCAACTACAAACCGATATCCGACGCTTCGATGAAGCCCTGGCGCTGATTGAAAAAGCCGTTGAGCTTGACCCATTGGCTTCCATTTACCGGCATCAGCTCGCCCGGCACTACCTGTTTGCCGGACACTTTGCACAAGCGGAACGCGAGCTGCTCGCGCTGCTCGAAGTGGACCCGGATTTTTTCGCTGCGATCAGCTTCATGTCCCTGGTGACCGCGGCCCAAGGGCGGCTCGATGAGGCATTTCAGTGGAACCAACGTGCGGCCCTCGTGGACCCTTCAAGTCCCTTCCCCCTGTTTGATACCGTAAGGACGCTGACCACGCTAATCGACGAGGAACGGCTCGAGCAGCTGATCGATGAGCTCGGCGAGCGGAATCCTACGATACCTCCCTTCCTGATCACACTGGCGGAGACAGGGCTGGCCGTGATGCAGGGCCGCTACAAAGCGGCGGTCGAACTGACAAACGGCCTTCCCAATATCCCTTTTGCCTTCGATGTGATACCCACCCAGGCGTATTTTCACGCTTACGACCGCAACTACACCGCGGCACGTGCGTCCTTTGAACAAGCTGAACCGCGATTCTTCAGCGCCGAGTCCCAGGACGCCGCGCTGCGTGATCGACACGGCGACGCCTGCTTCGTCAGTTTCCTGCTGCTCAAGACCGGCGACGAAGCGCTGGGCGAGGCCTTGCTTGAACAGACCATCGATTACATCGACACGGAATTGCCCAGCTACGCAGCCGACCCGGAGCAGTGGGGCAAGATGCACCACTGCCTGGCCATTCAGGGCGACTTCGAGGGGGCTCTTAACAGCTTTGAACGGGGCATTGAAAAGGGGGACTACCGGAACTGGTGGGAGGTTCGCGTGCTGGAGTACTTCGACCCGCTCCAGGGCGATCCGCGCTTTGAAGCAGTCATCACGGGACTCGAGCAAGAGCTGGCCCGCCAGCGCGCCAGCATTGATGCCTGGGAAGCGGCCGGGGGTGATTCATGATTGCTGTTGAGAAGCCGGAACGGCGGCATCACGGCTCAACCCTCGTGACCGATTTGAAACCTTTTTTTATCGGCAGGCATCGCCTGCCAGGTGGCCGCGTGGCCGTCGTGACGAGTAGCGCAATCCGAAACCCCCGCTTCGGGCTGCTCGGCCCGACAGCCACGCTGGTCACCACCCCACCCAAGACGCTGCACGCCGGGCGGGTTGCGCGCATGCTAGCACGACCGCCTGCGGAGGCCGCGGCATGAGCTTCATTACCGACCTTCGACGCCGCAACGTGTTCCGCGTGGGCCTGGCCTACGCCGTCGTGTGCTGGCTCCTGCTGCAGATCTCGGACATATTGATCGAACGCATCGGCGCGCCGGACTGGGTGTTCCCCACGTTATTAATGGTGCTGGGCATCGGCTTCCCGCTGGCCTTGCTCTTCGCCTGGGCCTTCGAAATGACGCCGGAAGGGCTCAAGCGCGAAAGCGAAGTGGATCGCTCCACCTCGATCACGCCGCAGACCGGCCGCCGGCTCGACCGGGCCATTATCGTGGTGCTGGGTCTCGCGCTGGCCTATTTTGCCTTGGACAAGTTCGTGCTCGGTCCCGAGGCGCCGGTGACCACGGCCCAGACTGAACGCGAAGCGACGAGCCAGAGAGATACCGACGAAGCACCGACAGCCGTATCGTCAGCGGAAGGCACCACGACTGACCGCGGCCCCTCCATCGCCGTGCTGCCCTTCGTCAACATGTCCGCCGAAGCGGACAATGAGTACTTCTCCGACGGGCTCTCCGAGGAACTGCTCAACCTGCTGGCCCGCATTGAGGGCCTGAGCGTTGCTGCGCGCACGTCTTCCTTCAAATTCAAGGGCAGTGACGCGGACATTGCCGAGATCGGCGGCCGGCTCAACGTCGGCATGGTGCTCGAAGGCTCGGTCCGAAAGGCGGGCGACCAGGTGCGCATCACCGCGCAGCTCATCAAGGTCGACGACGGCTTCCACCTGTGGTCCGACACCTACGACCGGCAGCTCGACAAT
>JBCDHO010000277.1:0-4329 GCA_038749855.1 Pseudomonadota bacterium | reverse complement strand
GTGAGCTCCGGGTCCTGGCGAACGTAGGCGGCGCCCACGTCCACGATGCGGCTGGTCATGTCGGCGCGCTCGAGGCACTGGCCCAGGCGGAGAAACTGGTAGGGCGGCCCATGGCTCATGGTGCTGAACAGCAACCCGTCCACGAGCACGCAGCGCTCGATACACTCGGCAAGCCGCTCGAAGCGGTCTTCATCGTCCGCCGTGGCAGCCAGCTTCTTCTGTGCGAAGTGGTCCAGCTCGTTGACGCTTTCCCAGGCTTCCTGGGGCAGCAGGTCCCGCGTGTTGCGGATATTGTCCCGCGCCATGCGGATCGAATAGGCCAGGGACGCCGGGCTGCGCGCATCGGAGACCAGGAAGCGCAGCACCGCCGCCTCGTCCGATTCACCGGGCGCCGCGGTGAAGGCGCCCGTGGCGCCGAATATCGTGACCAGCTCCCCCCAGCCCACGCCCACCTCGTCGGGCAGGTCGAGCAAAAGCTGCGAGTACTGCTGCACAATGCGCGCCGTGTTCTCCGCGCGCTCCAGGTAGCGGGCGGACCAGTAAACGCGTTCTGCGGCGCGGCTGAGCATGTCAGGCAGCGCCTCCGTCCGTCCTGTCGGCTTCGCCCGCTCCGTCGGCCCCGTCGGCCCCGTCGGCTCCGTCCGCGCCGTGCGTACGTTCTTCCACGATCCAGGTGTCTTTGCTGCCACCGCCCTGGGAAGAGTTCACCACCAGGGACCCCTTCTGCATGGCCACGCGCGTCAGGCCACCAGCGGTTACGGACACGTCTGAGCCCTGCAGGATGAATGGCCGCAGATCCAGGTGCCGCGGCTCGAGACCGCCGTCCTCGCAGAGCGTGGGCGATGTGGACAGGTCCAGCGTGGGCTGGGCGATGTAGTTGCGCGGGTCGGCCTTGAGCCGTTCCCGGAACGCTTCGTGCTCGGCCCGCGTGGCCTTGGGGCCAATGAGCATGCCGTAGCCGCCCGATTCATTGGCCGGCTTGACCACCAGCTCCGGCAGGCGCGCCAGCACCTGCTCCAGGTGCTCCGGATCGGAGCAGCGCCAAGTGGGGACGTTAGGAAGAATCGCCTCCTCGTCGAGGTAGTAGCGAATGATGTCCGGAACGTAGGTGTATACCACCTTGTCATCGGCCACGCCGGAACCCGGCGCATTGGCGATGCCCACCCTGCCGGCGCGCCAGGCGCGCATGAGCCCGGGCACGCCGAGCATGGAATCGGGCCGGAACGCCTCCGGGTCCATGAAGGTGTCGTCGATGCGCCGGTAGATGACGTGCACGCGCCTCGGGCCCTCGATCGTGCGCATGTGCACCTCATCGTTCCCGTCGACGAAGAGGTCGCCTCCCTCAACGAGCTCCGCGCCCATGGTGCGCGCCAGGTAGCTGTGCTCGAAGTAGGCGCTGTTGAAGATACCCGGCGTCAGCACAACGACTTCCGGCTCTCCGTCCACATCCGCTGGAGCAATAGAGCCCAGCATCTCCGCCAGGCGGGTCGGGTACTCACTGACCGGCCGAATCTTCAGATTGCGAAACAGCGAGGGCAGCACCCGCTTGGTGACCGTGCGGTTCTCGAGCATGTAAGACACACCGGAGGGCACGCGCAGGTTGTCTTCGAGCACATAGACGGTGCCATCGCCACCCCGGACCAGGTCGGTCCCGGTGACGTTCGCCCAGGCGCCGTGGCGCGGGCTGATGCCCTTGCACGGCTCGAGGTAGTTGCGGGAGCTGTCGATGATTTCTGCCGGCACAACACCATCGCTGATGACCCGCCGATCGTTGTAGAGGTCATCGATAAAGTGGTTGAGGGCCTGTACGCGCTGCACCAGTCCGCGCTCAATCCGGTCCCATTCCTGCCCGCGCATGACCCGGGGAATCAGGTCCAGGGGCCAGGCCCGGTCGATGTTGTCACCGTCGGAGTAGACCGTGAAGCTGATGCCCATGTCACTGATGGTGCGATCGACGGCGGCCTGTCGCTCGAGCAGGGCATCGGCGGTGAGCTGCTGAAAGTGGCCCATGATGTCCGCACAGTGGGCGCGCGAATGGCCGTGCTCGTCGATGAGCTCGTCAAAACTGCTTGCTCCCTCGTAGCGCAGCGTGGGCGCCGAGGAATCCTCAGGCTTCATGGGTAGACCGCTCCTGCAGGGGCGTATCGAGCCTTGAGTATAAACCGCCCGGCAGCTCAGGTTTTTAACGGCTAGACTCGCGGCAACACAGCGAGAACATGATGAACGTATTGATTCAGACCGTCGGGTCCCGCGGTGATGTCGAGCCCTACGTTGCCCTGGGCCAGGGGCTGGCACGGGCCGGACACCAGGTGACGGTGAACACGGCCGACCGGTTCCAGGGCTTCGTGGAAGACTGCGGACTCGGCTACGCGTATCTCAACAGCGAGCTGGTGGATCTTCTCGACACGGAGCTGGGGCGCGGCGCCCTGGAAGACATGGGCAGCTTCTTCAGCGCGCTGAAAACCGTGCCAAGGCTGAGTCGTGCCTCTGCGGATCTGCAGCGCTCGATGCTGGCAGAAGGCTGGACGGCGGCCGAGTCGATCCGGCCCGACCTCATCGTCTTCAACTCAAAGATGGCGGGTAATCACTACGCGGAGAAGCTCGGTATCCCCGCAGTGCTGGCCATGCCGCTACCGCAGTTTGTCCCGACCGGTGAGTTTCCGTCCCTGGGCTTTCCGGATTTTTCCGGCGCACGGCGCCTTAACCTCCTGAGCTATCGCTTCGTGCACGCGGTCGCCAGGCGCGTGGGCGGCAAGCACATCCGAGCCTGGCGCCAGGCGGTGAAGCTTCCTGATCACCAGCGCCTGGGCATCCACGAGCGGGCGGACGGCCAGGCAACGCCCATCGTTCACTGCTTCAGCGAGGCGGTCGTGCCACGGCCCGCGGACTGGCCAGCGGAGGCGCAGGTCACGGGCTACTGGTTTCTCGACCAACCCGACGACTGGTCGCCCCCCGAGCCGCTCGTCCGCTTTCTCGAGGCGGGGCCCGCGCCGGTCCACGTGGGCTTTGGCAGCATGGCGGGCCGCAACCCGGCACGCACCACGGCCATCGTGCTCGAGGCCATCGAGCGCACGGGGCAGCGCTGCGTTCTCGTGACGGGTTGGGGCGGGCTGACGCCGGAAGCAGTGCCCAACAATGTTTTTGTCATCGACGCAGTGCGCTACGACTGGCTTATGCCCCGGGTAGCCGCCACCGTTCATCACGGCGGCGCCGGCACCACGGCGGCCGGGTTGCGCGCAGGGCGCCCGACGGTGATCTGTCCCTTCTTTGGGGATCAGCCCTTCTGGGGGCGTCGGGCTCAGGCCCTCGGCGTTGGCCCGGCACCCGTTCCCCAGAAGAAGCTGACGGCGGAGCGCCTGGCGCAGGCCATCGATTCGGTCTGCGGAGATCAGGCGCTGCAGCAGCGGGCCGAAGCGCTGGGCGCACGGATTCGTGAAGAAGACGGTATTGGACGGGCCGTCACGCTGCTGGAGCAACTCGTCCAGCCCGCACGTGCTTAGCCGCTACTCGTGGCTGCCCCATCCGCCGCTCCACCACGCTTTCGATTCACGCTGGCAGATCAGCCAGTGCCCGCGCCGCGAAGAGGTCGAAGGCCGCATGGCCCACTGACTTGAAGAGCGTGATGTCCTCATCCCGGCGTCGGCCAGGATGGTTGCCCGCCAGCACCGTTCCGAATTCCGTCCAGTCTTCCGGTGTGCAGTGTCCTTGCTCTACGGCAGCGATCAGTTCGCCGGATTCTTCCGCTGCCACGGTACGGGATTCGACGAATGCATCAGCGGCACACGCCAGCGCGGGATCAAACTCGATCATGCCCGGCCGAAAGCCACCGATGGCCGCCACGTGCGTACCGGGGCTGAGGTCATCGAGCGTGAACAGGGGCGTGGGACTGGTCGTCGCAGTCACCACGATATCCGCCGACCGGAGCCATGACGGCCGGAACGTGCCCGCCCTAAGGGCCGGGACGGTTAGCGCCTCAAGCAGCGACGCGTGCTGCGCCTTGCACCTCTCGATAAACCGGTTTGCCGCTTCTTCCGTGCGACCAATAACCAGGATTTCCTCCAGCGGTCGAGCGCTCATGAGCCCGATCAACTGGGTTTCCGCCTGCGTGCCGCAGCCGAACAGCACCGCCCGTCGAGCGTTCTGCGGGGCGAGTTGCGCCGTTGCGAGAGCCGCAGCAGCCGCCGTTCGCCAGGCGGTGAAGCTCGCACCATCGAGCAGGAGTTCCGGCTCGCCGGTAGCCGCCTTGCTCAGGAGCACGGTCCCGATGGTTCCCGGCAGCCCCAGGGCGCCGTTGCCGGGAGCAACCGTAACCTGCTTGGAAAGGATGCC
>JBCDHO010000276.1:0-4406 GCA_038749855.1 Pseudomonadota bacterium | reverse complement strand
GGCTGCGGGAAGGAGAAGACCGTCCGACCGGCAACCTCTGCACCCCGGGTACGCATGTCACGATCGACGGGGTCTTCACGGAAGAGCACTGCATCAACTCACGCTCGAGCACGTACCACGGCGACCAGTGGGTGACGGCAGAAGCCATTGTCCTCGGGGGCACGCAGCTGGAGCACCTGATCAACGGCGAGCCGGTGCTTGCCTACACCGATGCGGTCACGGGCGGCGGGGTGGTCTCAGGCCATGACCCGGCCATGAAACCGGAAGGCGCGCCGCTCGAGGCGGGCTATATCTCCCTCCAGTCCGAGGGCCATCGCATTGAGTTTCGCAACATTCAGCTGCTCAACCTGAAGGGCTGCATGGATACAGATGCCGGCAGCTACACCCCGTGGGCGGTTCAAAACGACCCGGAAGCCTGCGGCGAGTGATTCGCCATCGTCTACGGTCGCAGACGTTGGCCCGAACCGGCACCTCAAGCTACGGGCGCCGTGCTGGTGCGGCCGGTGCCGCCTTGTGCAGGACAAGCCGGCGCCGGGCACGCACTTACATGGCGTTAGCCCAGCTCCGATCGTCCGGATCGCGGGTCACGCAGGGGTCGAAACGGGCGGGCGTCTCCTGCCAGCGCTGCGCCTGCGTGGTGCCGATCTCGGAGGTGAAGTAACCCAGCAGGCACAGCTCCTTGAACATGCGGAAGCCGTGCTTCGGGTCGTCGTCGGTCTTCTCGTTCATGTATGCGTGCTGTTCGGCGTCGAAGTGTTCCAGCACCGCAAGGCGCGCCTCGGGGCCCAGGTCCATGAAGCCCGCCCCGTGCTCGGCGCTCGCCCAGGCTTCAAGCGCGCGAATGCCATCGCGAAACTGCGCTTGCTCACCCTTCGTGTAGGTGTTCTCAACCATGAGCGCGATAAAAGCGCCCGTAGCGGCAGCCTTGGCGCCGGGCGTTTCCGTCTCAGGCAGCAGCGTGTCGGCGACTTCTTCCAGCCAGGCAACATCCTGTGCGCTGAAGCCCGCTTCCATCGCCAGGCTGCGCCGCGCCTCAGCCTCCGAGGGCAGCAGCGCTGTCAGCAGACCTGTGCCACCGGTGATGGCCACGCCGCCGAGCATGGCGGTGACCTGGCGAAGGGCTTCCCGGCGACTGACACGCAGGCGCTCGTTGCTCTGTTCCGGCGCGGCGGATTCCCCGGTCGCTGCTTCCGGGTGCTGCAGGTCTCGGTCGCTCACAGGTTTCTCCTCTTGAGTTCTTCCACCGCGTAGTCCGCGGCCCGGGCCGTAAAGGCCATGTAGGTGAGGGACGGGTTCTGGCAGGCGGCGGAGGTCATGAAGGAGCCGTCCGTCACAAACACGTTTTTGCAGTCCCAGACCTGGTTCCATTCATTCAGCACGGAGCTTTTTGGATCGCGACCCATACGTGCCGTTCCCAGCTCATGAATGCCCATGCCCGGCGCGTAACCGTCATCCCAGGTGCGCACATCGCGTGCCCCGGCAGCCTCCAGCATCTCGGCCATGTCGTTGCGCATGGCTTCGCGCTGAAGTTCTTCGTTTTCACCGATGGCGCAGTCGATGGCCACCACCGGCAGCCCCCATTTGTCGACCCGCCCATGGTCAATCCACATGCGGTTGTCGTGATTCGGCAGCATTTCTCCGAACCCGGTAGCGCCGATGCCCCAGTCGCCCGGGCGGCTCATGGCCTCCTTGAAGTCGGCGCCGACGCCGAGCTCTGCGACCGCGCGTTGCCAGCCGGAACGGCTGGCGCCGCCCTGGTAACCCCAGCCGCGCAGGAAGTCGCGCTTGTCCTTGCCCAGGTTTTGGTAGCGGGGAATATAGAAACCCGTTGGTCGGTGGCCGAACACTTCCTTGTCGTCAAAACCGTCCATGGTGCCGGACGCACCGGTGCGGAAATGGTGGTCCATCAGGTTATGACCCAGCTCACCGGAGCTGCTGCCCAGGCCGCCTTCCCAGACGTCCGTGGCGGAACGCATGAGGATCCAGGTGCTGTTGATCGTCGAGGCACAGAGGAACACGATCTTCGCGCTGAAGTCGCGGACGTCACCCGAGACCGCATCCATCACACGAACGCCAGTTGCGCGCTGCGCATCCTCGTCATAGAGCACTTCGTGAACGATCGAATAGGGCTGCAGCGTCAGCAGGCCCGTGGCCATGGCCGCGGGCAGTGTCGATGACTGGGTGCTGAAGTAAGCACCGAAGGGACAGCCAAGCCAACAGCGGTTGCGGTATTGACAGGGTGCTCGGCCCGGCAGCCCCTGGGTCAGGTTGGCAGTCCGGCCAGGGATGATGCGCCGAACGCCGCCGAAAGAACCCTTCAGCTTCTCCGCCGCCGCCTCTTCCACGCAGTTCAGGGGCATGGCCGGCTGAAACTCGCCGTCCGGCAGCTGCTCCATGCCCTCCTTCGAACCGGCAATGCCGGCGAAGCGCTCCACGTGGTCGTACCAGGGCGCGATCTCCTCGTAGCGCACGGGCCAGTCCGCGCCGACCCCGTCCTGGGCATTGGCTTCAAAGTCCTGCGGGCCAAGGCGGTAGCTTTGGCGTCCCCACATGAGCGATCGGCCGCCGACGTGGTAGCCCCGGTACCAGTCAAAGCGCTTGACCTCCGTGTAGGGTGAATCCTGGTCCGACGCCCACCAGTCCAGGTTGATCTCGTTGAGCGGGTAGTCCCGCTTGAGCACCGGATAGGCCTCTTTCATGGTGATGGTTGGGCGCCCCCGGTGCGGGTATTCCCAGATGCCTTTCTGGGCCTCGACGTAGTCGACGATGTGCTCGATGTTCTTACCGCGCTCGAGCATCAGCACGCGCAAGCCCTTCTCGGTGAGCTCCTTTGCGGCCCAGCCGCCGGAGATGCCAGAGCCCACGACAATGGCGTCGTATTCGTTGCTGGTTTTGGACATATTTCTTATCTCTTAGATGGGCTCGCCCGGACCTGCGGTCACGGCGAGTGTGCCGGCTGCCAGTCTACCAGCATGTCAGGGACGCCCGGGAGGCCACACCGCGACCGTGCCCACGGGGGCCAGCCCTTGCCCAGCTCGTGATCAGCCTTTGGCCAGCGCCTGATCTGCCCGTGGTCTGTCTGCCTATGGTCCGCCTATGGTCTTCTTATGGTCCGGGCGCACCTGAGCCTCGGCTGCCGTCGCAAAGAATTGGTAGGATGCAGTGACTGCCCCGGAGCCTGAACCATGACCAAAAACAACACCACTACCGCGCCTTCCCTCCGCCGCCGTGAGCTGTTTGCCGGCGTCGCCTCGACCACCACGCTCACTGCCCTCGCGGCGCTGGGGTCACCGGGCCTCGCGGGCGCATCCGCGCACCAGGAGAAGCCGCGCGGTACGGAGCGCAAGACCGGCATCCAGCTCTATACGCTTCGTGGCGCCATGGGTCAGGATGCGCAGGCGACACTGACGGCGCTCGCCGGCATGGGCTATGCCAATGTCGAGTTCGCTGGTCACGCCGGTCACGACCCGAAGGTTCTGCGGGGCTGGATTGACGATCTCGGCCTCGTGGCGCCTGCTGGTCACGTCGACCCCAACGAGGTGCGCCTCGACCCGGGGCCCGCCATCGAAGCCGCCGTGACCCTGGGCCACGAATACATCGTGATCGCGTGGATTCCCGAAGAGCAACGGCGCACGCTCGATGACTATCGGCGCTGGGCCGATGTGCTCAACCGGACGGGCGAGGCGGCCAGCACCGCTGGCATACGCATGGCGTATCACAACCACGATTTCGAGTTCGTCAAGCTGGACGGCATGATGCCCCAGCAGCTGCTGATGACCGAAACCGACCCAGGCCTTGTGGACTTCGAACTGGACTACTACTGGGTCGCAAAGGCCGGTCTGGACATTGCCGAAGTGCTGAACTGGGCGCCGGAGCGATTCACGCTGGCGCACATCAAGGACATCAACGCCGCGGGCGAAATCGCCGACGTGGGTACGGGACTCATCGATTTCTCGGGTCTGCTGGCCTCAGAGGGCACGGCCCACCTTCGCTATCCCTTCGTGGAGCACGATCATCCGAAGGACGAATTTCGTTCGGCGGCCATCAGCCACTACGGCCTGACGAAAGCCCTCGGCTGAGCGCTATTTCGCTTCGTCGACCGGTCCGCCTCAGCGGTTTTCGATGTCGGCGAGCGGCGTCCAGGCCGCGCCGTCGGCACTGCTGCGCACGGCGGCGCGGATAAAGCGAAGCGCCGCAACGCCGTCCTCGATGGTCGCGTAGCCCCGCGGTGTAGCGGGCGCTTCCGGAAAGCGGCGTACATCGGCCGCGAAGGCTGCATACAGGTTAGCGAAGGCTTCGATGTAACCCTCCGGGTGCCCCCCGGGAGTGCGGCACACCGCATTAGCGGCTGCAGACAGGTAAGGGGTTCCTGCACCCGGCCGCAGCACCTGGTCCGGTGCGCCACG
>JBCDHO010000275.1:0-4408 GCA_038749855.1 Pseudomonadota bacterium | reverse complement strand
GGTGTAGGCATTGGGCATCCAGGCGTGCAGCGGGAAAATCGCCGCTTTCAGGGCCAGGCCGATGGTGATGAAGCCGGCCGCCACGACCTTCAGGTTGGTCGCGTCCACCTGCGGCAGACGCACCTCCATGTCTGCGATGTTCAGGGTCCCGGTCATCATGAACACCATGCCGACGCCAATCAGGTAAAACGTCGCGCCGACCGTACCAATCACCAGGTACTTGAAGACCGCCGGCAGCGCGCGCCGATTCGGCCCACCGGCCACCAGGATGTAGGTGGCCAGGGAGGAAATCTCCATGAAGACGAAGATATTGAAGGCATCGCCGGCCACCAGGATGCCGACCAGCCCCGCCAGCGCGAGCAGCCAGGCTGCGTAGAACAGGCTCTGGCGTGATTCGCCGACCTGCTTGAGCAGGCTCTCGCGGCCGGCGAGGAGCGCCATGGTCGAGGCGCCCGTTGTGACCAGCAGCAGGATGGCGCTCATGGCGTCCACGCGCAGTTCGATGCCGTAAGGCGCCGCCCAGCCGCCCATGGCGTAGCTGATGGTCTCGCCGTTCAGCACGGCCCCTGCCATGGCCGCGGCGATGGCGAAGCTCATGAGGCTGGCCAGGAAGGCGCCGATCCAGCTCAGCCGGGCATCGCGAAGCAGCACGAGCACGGGCGCAGTGAGCATCGGCACCACGACCTGCAGTGCCGGCAGTTGCATGGCGACGTTCACGGCGAGGAGTTCCCGGAGGGGGTGTCTCCGTTGACGCCCGGCCGCCGTCCGATCAGCGGCCGCAGATCACCGCCACGCGCCATGGCATCGACATCATCGATGCTACCGTAGGCCTCCTTAATGCGCACCACGATGGCCAGGCCCAGGGACAGGGTCGAAATGCCGACGACGATGGCCGTGAGGATCAGTACCTGGGGCAAGGGGTTCGTGAACACCGCATCCCAGTCGCCGCCCAGCACGATCGGCGCCGTACCGCCATCGACCTTGCCGGCCGAGATAAACAGCAGGAAGACCGCCGCCTGGAACACAGACAGGCCCAGCAGCTTTTTCACCAGGTTGTCGCGGGTGATGATCGCGTAGAAACCGATCAGCAGCAGGACCACGAAGATCCAGTAGTTGAAGTAGTCGAGAATGAAATTCATGCCCGACCCCGCGCGGCAAAGGCGTGATAGATCGCCAGCAGCACGCCCGCCACCGTGATGCCCACGCCGGCTTCGATCACGATAATGCCGATCTGCTGGGCCGTGGTCTGGGTCGAGGCGAGCACGTTGTATTCGAGGAAGTTACCGCCCAGCGCGAGGGTCACCACACCAACGCCGCCGTACAGCAACGCCCCGATGGCGGCCATCATGCGAAGCACACGCGGCGGGATGATGGACGCGGCGGCCGGCCGGCCTTCCAGCAGGCCATAGAGAATGATGGCCGCGGCGAACAGCGCGCCCGCCTGAAAACCGCCACCGGGCGAATACTCCCCGTGGAACTGCACATAGAGCGCAAACAGCAGGATGAACGGGATAACCGCCTTGCCCACGATACGCAGTGGCTGATGGTGCTTAAGACCTTCCGTGATGCGGGGCGAGCCCGCTGCACCGCGGCGCGGGTCCGGGGCGTCCGGGCCGATGAGAAACAGCACCCCGATGGCCGCCGTCAGCACCACGATTACCTCACCCAACGTGTCATAGCCACGAAAGCTGGCCAACACGGCGGTCACGATGTTTGGGATATCGATCAGGTCCCGGGTCATGGGGATGTATTCGGCTGCCACATGGGTCTGAACAGGTGCTGAGGGGTCCCCCAGCAGCGGCATCTCGAAGGTTGCGACAACGACAAGTATCGCTGTGACCACGATGACAAAGGTGGCAACGCCCTGGTGTACGGGTCGGCTTTGCTCCTTCTCTCCGGTCAGCGCCAGGGCGGAGAGCAGCAAAACCGTTGAAATCCCGGCGCCGACAGCCGCTTCTGTCAGTGCCACGTCCGGCGCATCGAGCAGAAGGAATTCCGTGGCCACCAGCAGGCTGAAAATGCCCATGAGCATCACGGCTGTGAACAGGTTGCGCGCCTGCATGGCCCCCAGGGCAACCAGCACGCAAAGGCTCAGGATGAAGCCGCTCAGCAGGCCGGTCATCGGTTTTGCTCCGGACGCACGCCGTCAGCGCCTGCTTCCGGCAACTCCGGCTCCCGAATCAACAGGTCGTCCAGATCCAGTTCATCGGGCTGGTCACCCCGTGCCACGATGGGCCGGTGACCGGACAGCAGCGCCGCGTTGGCCAGCGCATAGGAGGCGACCGGGCTGGTAAAGAGCAGAAAAATGGCGATGGCTACGAGCTTCAGTGTGGCCAGGCTGAGGCCAAACTGGATCATCAGGGCCGACAGGATCAGCAGGCTGCCGAGCGTATCAGTGAGGCTGGCCGCGTGCATGCGGGTAAACAGGTCCGGCATGCGCAAGGCACCGATACCCCCGACCAGCACGAAGAAGCCGCCCGCAATGCCCATGGCAGCGCAGAGGATATCCACCCAGTTCATGCGCCTGGCTCGCTGTCGCCGGCAGCTTCCGACGCACCGGAAGCGGCATCGGTAGCGGGATCGGTATCGGCATGGGCATGGGCATGGGCGGTTGCGGGTTTGGGGTGACGAATGTGCCCTTCGGGTGTTTCCGTGGCCCGCTCACGCTGGCGGAAAAACTCAAGCACAGCGAGGACGCCGATGAAATTGATGAGTGCGTAGGCCAGGGCCAGGTCGAGATAGTCACTACGGCCTGCCACAAAGGCCATGCAGGACAGCAGCAACACGGTCTTGGTGCCGAACATATTTACCGCCAGCACCCGGTCGTAGACGCTGGGCCCAAGCAATGCACGCACAAGGGCGAGCGACATGGTGACCGCGATGGCCAAAATGGCACCCAGAAAAATCACCGCGCACCGATTGCTTTCTTGATGCGGGCGCCCATATCGCTGGCGCGCATGTCTGCCGCGCTGTCTTTGGTCAGGCAGTGCACCGTAAACACGCCCTCAAAGGCGTCAACGGTAACGGTCGAAGGCGTGAGCGTAATGCAGTTGGCCATGGTGGCGAGGCCAACCTGCCCTTCAAGCGGCGGCTCCAGCCGCAGCAGCGTCGGCGACACCGGCAGGCTGGGTGACAGGATCACGCGGGCCACCACAAAGTTGGACTTGACGATCTCCTTCAGCAGCCACAGCCAGAAGGTGATCATGTTAGGAATCAGGTCGAGCGAGAACACCGCCTTGCGATGCAGGCCCATACGCACGCTGAGCCACAGCGTCAGGCTGACTGACACGACGCCGAGGCCGAGCAGCAGGCCCTTGTAGAGCCCCGACCACACCAGCCAGGTTACGGTAAGGGCCACAATCATGATGATGACGCGCAGCATGGCTCAGGGGTCCTCGGTGGTTGCTTCGTCGTCGCCCGATGCGACATCCTTTGGAGCCACTTCTGCGCCCTCCGGATCTCGATTGGCATTCCCATCGAGAAAGGCCTGCAGATCGAGCGTCTTCCGGAAGATCGGCACGCAGAGCCTGGCGGTCTTCGTCGTCTCGATCCCGCTGGCCATCATCCTTGGCTGGATGCTGGACCTCATGGGCCGGGAGATGATCACCAGCGCGTTCGCCAATCTGCTGGGCTGCGCGATCCTTACCGGTGTCGCCTACGGGGCCGCCTGGTTCCGCCGCCAACCGTGGCGCGCAGAGACCCCGAAGCGGTCTTCTGCCACGGGCGCGACGAAAACCCCTTCCTCCGCCGTACAAGGCTCTACATCGACGGTTGCACAACGCCCGGTTGAGGTTGACCGGAGCGCGGGTCAATCTGGACGTGGCGTGGCAGTCACGGGCGCATGATCGGGCCCAGCCACGTGTCGTGACGGTTGTGGGCAGTGGCCCCGCGACCCCGACACGCCAAGGCGGAGGAGTACTCCACATGTTTCAAGCCTGTGCGGACGCCCCCGATGGCGAGCTCGTGTTCCACTATGATGCGCAACTCGCGATGACGCGGTTGTCGACGCCCTCGCGGGGGTCGGACAGGTTGGTCATCGGCCAGCTTGGCCAGTCGCTGGATGGCCGCATCGCGACGCCGACCGGGGCGTCGAAATACATCAATGGCCGCGATGCCTTGACCCATCTGCACCGGCTGCGGGCCTCCGTCGATGCGGTAATCGTCGGGGTCGGCACGGCGGTCGCCGACAATCCACGCCTGACCTGCCGCCACTTCGCCGGGGCGCATCCGGTGCGCGTGGTGATCGATGCGCGCGGCCGCCTGCCGCAGGACCTCGATATGCTCCACGACGGCGCCGCGCCGGTGCTCATCGTCACGGCGCCGGGCAATGCCGTGCCGGCGGGCACCGAGGCGCTGGAGATCGCGCCCAACGCAGAGGGTCATATCGCGCCTGCGGCCATCGTCTCGG
>JBCDHO010000274.1:0-4412 GCA_038749855.1 Pseudomonadota bacterium | reverse complement strand
GATCGTCCCTGGACAGGCGATCAACGCCGCCGCGCAATAAGGTAGTGCTCAACCCCGTGTGGCGCGGTCACCCGCGCCCAGGATCGAAGGCCAAGGCCAGCGAGATCAACCGCCGCGGGACCCTCCGCGCTCGAATACCCCGCCGCCGCCAAGGTAGCGAGCGCACCTGACAGGTCGGGAACTTCGATGACGAGCCCGGCTAGTCCCCGCCGCGGCAGCTGCGCGTCGTCTCGCAGGGAACGAAAGTGCGCCGGCGGTAGCGCGTAGTCGATGGTGCCCACATACGGCTGTGCATTGTGGCTGCCCATGTTCACCGCGGAGATGCGTATCGGACGGTCCGCACCGACCAGCCGCTGGAAACTCTCGGAGTCGACCCCATAGCGGTAGAGTTCGCGAAAACCAAGCGACTGATAGAACGCCAGCACCGCCGGCTGATCGGAGACCGGCGCGCTGACGCTCATGACTTCAGAGAACGGCGCATCGGTCACGCTGACAAAATCCTCAAGAAACGCCTTCGCGCCACCGATCAGGGCGCACACGACGCCATCCGGTCCCCACAGATGACCCTCTCGAATGGGCCCTGCGGGCAGCTCGTAGTCGGCCAGGTCGCCCTTCAGCGCAAAGCCCGCCTGCGCCAGCCGCGCCTGGGCGCGCTCGAAGTCCGGCGTGTAAAAGTCGATGACCTTGAGGGCGTCCGCATCATAGCCGGATGCCGGGTCGCGGATCTCCGGCGCAGCGGCTGCGCCATCGAGCGTCAGCACGAAAATGCTGGCCGCGGTGCCTGGAGTCCGATAGTGCCGCAATGCCCCGGGAGTCGCGGGCACGCCCCAGAGTGACGTCATCTCATCCGGCGCAAAAGCCTGCTCCGCCAACCGCTCCAGACCGAACACCTGCGTCAGCAATCGGTCCCAGGTCGCGGGATCGGCGGTATGTATCAGTGGCCCGAGCAGTGCGGTGTCGGTCATGGGCGGTCGCTACCAGCGCTTTTCGCTACAATCGCAGGCATCCCAGTCACGGGCAATCCCCATGCGTCGCACGCTCGCCTGCTTCCTCCTGCTCGCCACCGCCAGTGCACATGCGGCGGAACCCGAACTACCAAAGAACTTCATTGAGTACGAGCCAGGCTTCGCGAGCTCCGGTCAGCCGACGCCGGCGCAGCTTGTCGATCTGGCGAAGCGCGGCTATGAGCGCATCGTCTATCTCGCGTTTTCCGACCACAAGACGTCCCTCGAGGGACTGGATAGACACGCGGAGAATGCCGGCCTGCAGTACGTGCAGATTCCTGTGGTGTGGGACGCGCCAAGCGCCGCGGACTACGCGCTGTTCGCCGCCGTCATGAAAGCGAACCAGGACCAGCCGACCCTGGTGCACTGCCAGGTCAACTTCCGCGCCAGCGCCTTTGCCTTTCTGCACCGGGTGATCGAGCAAGGCGTGCCGGTCGCGCAGGCCAAGGCTGATATGAACCGCATCTGGACACCCACCGCCGGCTGGAACGAGTTTCTCTTCGCCGTACTCAAAGCCCACGACATCGATCCACAGTGCGAGGGCTGCGACTGGACGCCCTGGGACCCGAAGGCATAGCGGCGATCGCACAATCGAACTCGTGCTGCCCCCGGTTCTGCTGTTCTGGCTTCGAGGCCAAACCACCAGATTCAACACCATGCCCTGAGGAACCCCTATGATCGATCTCTACACCTGGTCCACACCGAACGGCTATAAGGTCTCCATGATGCTTGAAGAGACCGGCCTTGAGTACGCCGTGCACCCGGTGGACATCGGCAACGGTGCACAGCATGAGGCCGCGTTCCAGGCGATTTCACCCAACGGGCGCATTCCCGCAATCGTCGACGGCGAGACGTCGGTATTCGATTCCGGCGCAATCCTGCTCTACCTTGCAGAGAAGACAGGCCAGTTCCTGCCCACGGACCCCGTCGGGCGCGCCAAGGTGTTCGAGTGGCTCATGTTCCAGATGGCCCATGTGGGACCCATGATCGGGCAGCTTGCGTGGTTCACACGCAGCGCGCCGGAACCGGTGCCCCTCGCCATCAACCGGTACATGCAGGAAAGCGGGCGCCTGCTCGGCGTGCTGGATCGACAGCTGGCAAAGCACGAGTTCATCGCTGGCGATGAGTACACCATCGCCGACATCGCCCACTACGGTTGGGTCTCCCTTGCACAGGGCCCTGTACGGGAAGGCGCGGCGGATCAGGTGGGCGAAGGCAAAGCGCTGGATCGCTGGCTGCGCGCGGTCGGCGAGCGCCCGGCGACGATCAAGGGTATGCAGGTCCCGGCGACGGACTGATCGCGCGGCCGGGACGCAGAGCCCGGAACGGCGGTTGCGTGAGCGGCACCGCCGTCATCCGGGCGAAGGGATGCTTCCGCTAGCGCGGCTGCATCAACTTGCGTGGCTTCATCCACCTGCGTGGCTTCATCCACCTGCGTGGCTGTGTCCGCTAGCGCGGCTGCATCCGAATACCACCGTCCATGCGGATGCACTCGCCGTTCATGTACTCGTTCTCGATGAGCATCATGGCCACGGTCGCAATCTCATCCGCCTCGCCCAGGCGCTTGGGATACAGCACGGTGGATGCCAGCGCTTCCACGACCTTGTCCGGCGCACCCTGGAACAGCGGCGTGTTGATCAGCCCAGGTACGATGGTGTTGCAGCGGATACCGATGCTGGCAAGGTCGCGGGCAATCGGCAGGGTCATGCCGACCACGCCGCCCTTCGACGCGCTGTAGGCCGCCTGCCCCATCTGCCCTTCGTAAGCCGCCACACTGGCCGTGTTGATGATGCAGCCGCGGGCACCGTACTTGTTGTAGGGCTCGTTCTTCTGCATCTCGGCCGCCGCCAGTCGCAGCACGTTGAAGGTGCCGATCAGGTTGATGTCGATGATGAGCTTGAAGCTGTCCAGCGGGAACGGACCGTCCTTGCCGACGGTCTTGATGGCGTTGCCGACACCGGCGTAGTTGCAGCACACGTGAATGGCACCGAAGGCGTCCATGGCAGCGGCGATGCCGGCCTCGACGGAGTCTTCCTTGGTCACGTTGACGTGCTGGAAACGGACCGCATCGCCCAGCTCATCGGCCACAGCGGTGCCGCGCTCCTCGTTCATGTCGAAGATCATAACCTTGCCGCCAGCGGCAGCCACGCGGCGGACCGTCGCTTCGCCCAGGCCGGAAGCGCCACCGGTTATCACTGCAACTTTATCTTTAATATCCATGGGTTACTGAAGGCTCCTGTTCCCGTAATGAAATATTCCGGCGCGTAGTTTACCCGCGCTGCCGGCCACTGTCCTACGCGCCCGGGGTGGGCTGCGGAGCAGCCCTAAAGCCTTCCTCACGCAGTCGCGCCCGGACGTCCATAAGCATGCGCCCGAAACGGTTTTCCCCGCGGGTATCGCGGCCGCAGCCCCAGTAGTAGTCATACTGGCTGGTCTCGACAATGGTGCGCTCTGCGGTGGCCAGCAGGGCTTCGCGGACTTCCTCGAAGGCTCGGGCCTTGGTGTAGGTGCCCCGGGTCATGTAGACGAGCTGGAGCCGCTGCCAGTCCGGTTGCCGCGCCCGCGGCCGCCAGCGCGTGAGCTTCTTCGCCAGCGCAATGGCTGCCTCCGGATGGGGCGCCGCCGCCACATCGGCGCGCTTTGCCGGATCGGCGAGCTGCATGCCCTGGACATAGTGCTCTACGGAGGGCCAGCGCAGGTCGTCGAGTTCAATCTGATGACGCGAGAAGCTGGCCAACGGGTGCAGAGCATCGCGCATCGACAGGCGGTAGGCGTCTTCGAAGTCGGGAAAGAAAGCCATGCTGAGCGCTCTGGTGTGCCTGAACGTGCCGCAGCTCGCCGACTTGCCGTGTCACCGGGCAGCAGCGGACAATGGCGTTATGGCAGGAGTCTAACAAGAGGGGTCAGCCTTGAAATCACGGACCAGCAAGAACATCACCGCGCTGCACCAAAGCGCGACGCTGCTTTGCAGCGCGACGCTACTGGTCGTGCTGGGCGGCTGTGGCAAAGCGCCAACACCGCAAGCGGATGGCCAAGGGACCACCAGCGTTGCAGAGCAGAACGCGGCAACGGCTGGCAGTACGGCAGCGGACAAGGTCATGCCACCGTCGTTTCTGGATGAAGCGCCCTCGGGCCCGGTCTCCGACACGATCATTCTCTCCGGGGGCACGCTGCTCGGAGAGACTGAGGTTTTCGACGCCATCGTCATCGTGACGCGCGGCCAGGTCGTCGGCGCCGGCAAGCGGGGCGACGTGCCGGTGCCGGCGGACAGCATCGGGATCGATACCTCCGGCCGTTTCATTGAGATCAATGGCGATGCGGCCCTGCCTCAGTCGCAACGGGCCAACGTGATCGTCTACGAAGACCACCCGACCCAGGTTGCCGACGCCGCCATCCACGGCGCCTTCG
>JBCDHO010000273.1:0-4413 GCA_038749855.1 Pseudomonadota bacterium | reverse complement strand
TCGATGACATCCAGGCAAAGCCAGCTTCCGTCCCCATCGTTCTGGACCCGGGATTGGACCTGAATCTTTGTGCTGCCGTCGGCCCCGGCGGCTTCCCGCGCATTGCCGATCAGGTTGTGGAGCAATTGACGCAGCTGGCCGGCATCGGCCTGAAGTCCCACAGGACCGGGGCACAGTGTCAGCTCGAGGCGAAGCTTGGGGTCGCCTTGCTGGTAGAGGTGGGCAACCTCCTGCACCAGCTCGTCCAGGGCAAGCGGTGCGCGTTCCATTTCCGGCTCCCGGGCATAGTCTCCGAACGCGTCGACCAGGCGGCGCAGGGCCTCGACCTGGGCCACGATCGTGTTCGCGGAGCGGTCGAGCATGTCCGCGTCGGTCGCGCTCAGCTTATCGGTCAGCTTCATCCGAAGACGCTCGGCGGCCAGTCGAATCGGGGTCAGCGGATTCTTGACTTCGTGGGCGAGGCGCCGGGCAACCTCGGCCCAGGCGGCATCGCGCTGGGCCTGGTTCAGCACGGTGACGTCATCAAAGGCGACCACGTGACCACCAGTCAGGAGTTCCGTGCCGGCCAGCTGTGACCCCCGGGCCAGCAGCACCAGGTTGCGACCCCGGTGCTCGAGGCGAAGCTCATCCTGCCAGCCGCGATGGCCCCGCTCAACATGGCGTTCGATGGCCTCGGCCAGCGGTTGCAGGTGCGGATAGGAGCCCACGAGCTCGGACAGCGACTGTCCCGTGGCCTGGCCGGCCGGCAGGTTCAGGATGGCTTCCGCGGCGGGGTTTACGCGCAGCAGCGTGCCTTCCGGATCCAGCGTTAGGACGCCGGCGGACAGGCTGCCCAGCACAGTTTCCAGGTAAGCGCCCTGGGCCTGGAGCTGGGCCCGCCGCGCCTCAGCCGTATCACTCGCCTGCACGAGGGCCTGGCTCATGTCATTGAAAGAGGCGCTGAGGAAGCCGATCTCGTCCTGGCCGCTGATGGCCACCGCCTGGTCGAGGTCGCCCTCGGCGACCCGGCGCGTGGCGTCCGCAAGGTCCGAGAGGGGTGTGACCATGCGCCGTGCCGCGCTCAGTGCCGCGAGGATGGCAAGCAGGACGGTCAGCAGCAGCACAAGCGTAAGAATCAGGATAAAGCTCTGTTTCAGAGAATTGCGCAGAAAGTCGACATTCTGATAGCGGAAGTACTCCGCCTCGATGCTCGAGGTCAGCGCCGCCACGGAATCGGGCAAGGGATAGAGGGCCTGCAACAGGTAAATCTCACCGGGTGCGGACGACGGCAACCGCTGCAACACCCGGACCTGGAGGCCACCGTTGCCGGTGGGCTCGGCGGCCGCGTATTCGCCCCGCTCGCGCCCCTGCAGCAGCATGTAGCCGTCGGGCCGGGTCAGGGTTCGCGCCAGCGGATCCCAGGATGCGGTGGCAACCTCACGGCCGTCGCTGGTCAGCAAGGCGAGTTCCCGGGGCCCGGAAGCAGCGACGTTGCCCAGCAGATAGGCTCGCTGCTCTGGTAAGCCCTGATCCAGCGGGACACCGTCCGCCAACCGCTGTGCCTGGTTGCGTGCCGCCAGGGTCCGCTCGTCGAGAAAGGCCTGGCCCAACGCCAGCGAGTCTTGCAAGGCGTCTTCGACCCCGACATCAAACCAGCTGTCGATGGTGCGCGTCAGGAAATAGGCGGAGAACACATAAACAATAAGGGCCGGAGGCAGAGAGAAGACGAGGAAATTGCGGACCCAGCGAGCCGCCAGGCGGGCGCCTGGTTCTTCCTGGCGTACCTTTCTCAGCAGTGAAGCGACCCGGGAGACGATGGACAGCGCCAGGACGCCCAGGGCGAGCAACGTGGTGACGAGAACCCACAGGTAGGTTCGGTTGCTGTCGAGGTTTTCCCGCTGAACGTCACTGACGAGGATGAGTGACACGAGCAGCACGACGAGTGCTGCCAGGATGGGCAGCACACGGAAAAGCACGCGTCTCAGGCGCTGATTGTGAAGGGCCAAGGGGACCACTCCGAGTCGTGCCGCCAGTTGCCGTAAACGACAGCGGGCAATTGCAGGGGGGCGGGCAGGCTGGAGCGGTCGAGCCGGATTCGCGTGCGGAGCGTATACCGGCCCTCGGGCAGCCCCGTGGCTCCGAGGGAAACGCGCAGACGCTCGAGTTGCCGCAGCACATGACGCAGGCGCGGATAGGTCCGGGTCTGGTTGGCGGCCGGGCGAGTCAGCTCGTAACGCTCACTCATGGCAAGGTAGCGAATCTCAAACACCTCTTCCTGGCGCTTGAGTACGCCCGGGCCGCTGTCGCCGATAATCTCCAGCTCCAGTCGCAGTACCAGGGGGACGCCGTGTCGCATGGCACGCTGGGCGGCACGACTGAGCTGCAGCTTCTGGATCAGTTGCGCGTCGACGCGGTCGCTTTGGGCGCTGACGCGGACATCGTTAACGGCAAAGCGGTCCGGTCCGTCAACCAGGCCGCAGCCGGTCAGCAGAATCAGGCTCAGTGCCAGCGTTGTCGCCAGCCTAGAAAGGGCTTTTTCGCAGCACCGCATAGTAGAAGCCGTCCGTGTCCTCCTCGCCGGGAAGTAGCTGGCGGCCCGGTCCCGCCTCGTGCCCGAACCCGTCCGGTCCGAGACAGCGCGCCTCGCGATGGGCGTCGAGAAAAGCCTCGACCTGTTGACTGTTCTCTTGCCGCAGAACGGAACAGGTGGCGTAAACAAGAATACCGTCGGCCCTGAGCAGGGGCCAGAGGGCGTTCAACAGCCGTGCCTGCTGCCGCACCGCTTCGTTGACCTGGTCTGCACTGCGCAGCCACTTGATTTCCGGGTGACGCCGGATAACGCCGGTGGCTGTGCAGGGCGCGTCGATCAGTATGCGGTCGAAGGGGGTATGGTCCCACCACGCGGATGCATCGCCGGCATCGGCCGCGTGCAGCTGAGCGTCCAGCCCAAGGCGATCCAGGTTTTCGCCTACGCGCTCGAGGCGTTCGGGCGACCGGTCGAGTGCCGTAAGCTGTAGCTTGGGCACCCGTTCGAGGAGGTGTCCGGTCTTGCCGCCTGGTGCGGCACAGGCATCAAGGACGCGCTGGCCCGGGTGGAGGTCGAGCAGGTCGACGGCCAGCTGCGCCGCCGGATCCTGCACGCTGAAGTCGCCCGTCGCAAAGCCGGGGATCTCCGCTACGGGTACGGCGGGAAGCAGCGCAAGCGCGTCCGGGGCCAGCGGGTGTCCGGCCACGGTAAACCCGGCCTGTTGCAGGGCCATCCGGGCTGCCTCGAGCGTGTTTCGTTGGCGATTGACGCGGAGCCAGAGCGGCCCGGGTGTGTTGTTGCCCTCTGCGATGCGCACGCCAAGTCCGGGCCAGTCTCGTTCAAAGGCCTCGAGCATCCAGTCCGCATGCGCCAGCCGCTCCGGCCGCTGCTCCAGGGCGTCCAGCAGCGCTGCTTCCTGTCGTTGAAAGTTGCGCAGCACCGCATTGATCAGGCCAACGGCCCAGGGCTTGCCGAGGCTGCGCGCTGTTTCCGCCGTGGCGTGGACCGCAGCATGCGCGGCCGTATCTTCTTTCCAGAGCTGGTACAGGCCGAGCAGCAGGAGCCGCCGCACGGCGCGCTCCTTGCGACGCAGTGGTCGCTGCAGCAGTTGATCGGCAAGCCAGTCCAGCGCGCGCTTCCAGCGCAGCACGCCATAGCTCAGGCGCCGTGCAAAAGCCCGCTCACGAGGATCAGTCAGCGCGTCGAAGGCCCGTACCTCGGCCAGGGAGCGATGGTCCTCCAGCACTTCGCCCAGCGCGTTCAGGGTGGCACGCCGGCCGTCCGGGCGCTGCTTCATCGAAGCTGCCGGGCGTTGAGGAAGTCCGCTACGGTCATGCGCCGGCCGCCTTCGGGTTGAACCTCGAGTAGTCTCAGGCGCCCATCGGCGGTGGCAATTTCAATGCCGTTCGGCCCGGAAGCGAGTACGGATCCGGGGTGTGCGTCGTGGCCGCGTGGGTCCGCGGCCGCGCGCCAGACGCGCAGGCGCCGGCCCTCGTGAACAAACCAGGCCACGGGCCAGGGATCAAAGGCCCGGATGCGACGCTCGAGGGTCATGGCGGCACGACCAAAGTCCAGCTCAGCTTCCGCCTTGCTCAGCTTGGGCGCATAAATCGCCTTGCTGTGATCCTGTTCCACGGGGGCGTTGAGTTCGCCCCGCTGAAGGTGTCCCAGGCAGGTCATGAGGGCATCGGCGCCGAGCACCGCCAGCCGGTCATGAACGCTCCCACCCGTGTCCCTGGCTTCGAGCGTTGTCGTGAGTTGATGAAAGACCGGGCCCGTGTCGAGACCCGCTTCCATCCGCATAATGCAGACACCGGTTTCCCGGTCGCCGGCCTCGATCGCGCGCTGGATCGGCGCGGCACCCCGCCAGCGCGGCAGGAGCGAGGCGTGAATGTTCCAGCAGCCCT
>JBCDHO010000272.1:0-4417 GCA_038749855.1 Pseudomonadota bacterium | reverse complement strand
GTCACGTTGACGTAATACTCCGTGTTCGGAGCGAGGCGGCAGCCGGGCGTTCCGTCTGTGGAAAACTCAAGGTCCTGGCTTGTGGCCTGGAACTGCCAGCATCCATCCGGCGCACCGAGGAAAACACCCGGGCATTGGGAAACCGAAACGTAACGCGTGCCGCTGGAGATCGGAATGGTCAGAAACTCTCCGTTGAACACGTTGTCGCGCGTATTGAAGCGAATCGCGTAGTAACCCGTGCCGCTGATGGTCACGTCCCTCGACTGAACCGCCTGGTTCGGGAAATTGGCGCCCCAAAAGTTGCCCCAGCCGCGGACCGTGCCGCCGTTCGTCTCCGGAGGCGGACAGCTCGCCGTGGTCGGTGGCGGCGTCGATGCAGGGCGGGTGACGTTGATAATCACGCCAGTCGCTCTGGTTTCGCCTGAATCGTTCTGGCAAAACATGCGGTACTGCGTCTCACCCAGCTGATTCATGGTGAAGGCACGTGAGCCACCGGCCGGGTTGGGCACGAAGTCTTTCCAGGTCCGATCGTTACCGCCCCATTTCGTGTCACAGAATGTCGCGCCTGAGACGGACCAGCTGAAAGTGACCGGGTCGCCGAGCTCAACGTTCAGCGGCGTGGCGCTGAAGTTTAGTGTCAGCGGCGCGGGACCTCCGCCGGAATTGTCATCGCCGCCGGAGTCGCCATCGTCGTCCGAAGTCGTTATGATGCTGACGCCGTCATTGGTGGTTAAATCGAGCACCACCCCCTGTTCATTGACCGTCAGCTCATAGCTTGCGACGACTGACGCGTCCAGAGGCGCATCATCCACGTTGATAATGATGTCCGCCGAAGCGGCCGACGCGCACAAGGCGGTGGCCAGGCTCAGTCCGAGTCTGCTTGATCGATGCATTGACTTGCTTTCTCCAAAGAAAAAGCCCATTACAAAGGCCCGCCTCATTATTATTTTGGTTCGAGACGTCACCGTGTTGATTTCAGCTTATGTGCGCTCCTTCATGGATTGCCATCTTTGTGTGGTGACGCCCAGCGTTTCGTGAACTGGGCCGCAGCAGAGTTAACGTCCTATGACAGCCAGCGAGCAAATGAGTTCAGGGCAGCGCAATGCGCGCACCGCTCAGGATCTCAGAAGGCCACCGGTGTACGCTGACGGCATGCAGAGAATTTTTTTGAGTGGACCCTTTCGCGCAGTGCCCATCGAGCAGATTGTTTCGAGCAGACCATGAACGTCGACTTACATAGCCACAGCACCTGCTCCGATGGCGCCCTGAGCCCTGCCGCTCTGCTCGAGCGGGCCCGCGACCAGGGCGTGACGGCCCTGTCTATTACTGATCACGATACGGTAGCCGCCTACGCGCCGGACGACCTCGATAGGCGGGGGATTGAGCTGGTACCGGGCGTCGAGTTCTCCACGCACTGGCAGGGTCGGGGTATCCACGTGGTCGGGCTGAACATCGACCCGCGGAGCGACACGATCGGGGAAGGCGTCGCGCTGCATCACGCCGCCCGAGCTCAGCGAGGGGCGGTAATTGCCGAACGCCTGGCCAAACTCGGGCTGCGCGACTGCCTCGAGGGGGCGCGCGCCCTCGCCGGAAACAGCGCCGTCGGGCGGCCGGATTTCGCCAAGCACCTGGTGGCAGCAGGCCATGTCGCAACCGAAGCCGCCGCCTACAAGCAGTATCTGGGTGATGGCAAGCTGGGGGATGTGCGTGAGTATTGGGCCGAACTGGCCGAGGTCATCCGCTGGATACGGGCAGCGGGCGGTATCGCCGTGCTGGCGCATCCCCTCAAGTACCGCCTGACGCGCAGCAAACTGAAGCGATTGCTGAAGGATTTCGTCGCGGCCGGCGGCACGGGGCTCGAGGTGGTCTCCGGACACCAGCTGGCGCAGCGCACCGAGGAAATGGGACGGCTGTGCCGGGAGGCTGGCCTGTTGGCCTCACGGGGGTCTGACTTTCATGCACCGGGCGCGCCGTGGTCCGAGCTCGGCCGTGCGTCCCCGCTGCCGCGAGACGTTACGCCCGTCTGGGAGGCGTTTGATTGAGCCATCCGGGTTATCGTGTTGCGAATCCACGCTGCCTGAGAAACGCCAAAGTGCTCGTGGTGAAGCCGGTGTCTGGGCCTTCAAATTTCAGGAACGCTTCGCCGCTGGGCAGTGTTAGCGCCATTTCATCGAAGTCGTAACCATGGCCGCTTTCCTTAAGGACAACGATCTGAGTGTCACTCCCCCTGTTGCGCAACGCAGCCACGTTCTCTTCGACCGGAACGATAGGATCCTTCTCGCCGAATACGGCCAGATAGGGCAGATCGCCCACGCTGCTTAGAAACGCGCTTGGGTCGTAAGTGAAGCGGCGCAGCCATAAGCGCGGCATGTCAGCGCGTGTCGCTGGAATGTCGTCGCCGCCAAAGCCCGTGTCGAGCCAGCCTTCCTTTTCGGCCGCTCGCCGAATGCGATCGAGTTTGGCGAAGGCTTCTTTATCCGAAAGCGACCGATCAACGATAATGCTTGAGACTTTGGCCAACATGGCCTGGCGCTCCTCGGAAAGACCGACCGAGGCGCCGTAGGTCGCGGCGGAGCTCAGCTGCTGCTGGATAATCGATGTCGTTGGACCGATCCATGTGACGAGGAAAGCAGGTTGAGTCGCGGCACTTTCTTGTCTCTGACGTTCCGTCGCTGCCTGGATGGTCCAGGCACCGGCAGATTCCCCCATCATGCCAACGCGCTTGGGATCGACGCCCTCTTGATCCGCCAAGTGCTCAAGCGCAGCGATCGCATCCTGGGTCAGCTGATCAAACGTGAAGGTTGCGCAATCTCCTTCGGACTGGCCAGATCCACGCTTGTCATAAGTCAGAACCGCAAGGCCATAACGCGCGAATACCCGGGCCTTTCCGTTGACCCGCGAAGTGCACCCACGCCCGCGCACCATCACAATTCCAGCGAAAGCCTTGCCAAACTCGGGCACGGTCAACGTACCCGCCAAACGGGTGCCATCGGCAGAGACAAATGTGGTCTCGCGCGCGGTGATCAGGGGACGCGGCGGTGCGAGCGAGCGCTTGAGGTGGATACGCCGCCCGTTTGTACCCACGGTGCCGATCAGTTGTTCAAAGCGCGGCTCCAACTCCAGGACCGCATCGCCTGAGAGAAGGTCCTCGATGACCAGCCCGGCACCGGTCACACGGACCGTCTCAGGTTTTGATGGAAAGTAGTAAAGCCAGTCGGGAAATGTCGTGGTCGCACCGTAGCCGTGTTCGCTCCGGTCAATTTGCATCTCAACCCGCAGCACCGATCCATCCTGGCTGATCGCTCCGGTCCAGTAGCCCGTCGGATCGAATGGGCTTTCATCTTGGGCGAACGAAGATGTGCCAAGAAGCTGGCCGATAAGCAGGCCTACGATTTGCCATCGTCGCATGCGAGATTTCCTCGTCAACAGGGGTGGTGCGCCCGGCGCCGGGGCCCGCCAAAGCCACGATGCCGTTGTTCGCGCTGGGCGCTGGCAAGCAGTAGGCGGAAGTATATACCGCCCCTATGTGAGCGCCGCGCCGCAACCCTGTCGCACATGGACAGAACCAAACAATCTGGTGCTCTCGAGAGCAGGGACGACGAATACTGTGTCGCTTTTGTCCAATAGACAGGCTGGAACACAGGCTATGCTCGCACGTTGACCAGGAGGGTTTGATGTCAGTCTGGACGCAAGACGCGCGCTCTGCTTATCGAAGTTATCTGCGGGTGGTGTGTCTGCAGTCCATCCCGCTGAGCCTGACCGGGGCGCTGATCACCAGCTATTTGACCCTCTACGCCACCGACGTGCTACTCATCGCCCCGGCGATTGTTGGCACCCTCTTCGCACTGGCCCGGCTCTACGACGGGGTCACCGACGTGCTCATCGGCTGGTGGAGCGACCAGCGCAGCGGCCCCGGCGGACGCCGCCGGCCCTTTCTGCTGGCCGGCACCTTGTCGATGATACCCTTCGCCTTCCTCCGGCTGCCCCCGGAAGGGCTGCAGGGCCTGCAGCTGATCCTGTTTTTTGGCCTCGCCCTGCTGCTCTTCGAAAGCCTTTCGACGCTGGTGCTGGTGCCCTTTAACGCGCTCGGTATTGAGTCCGCGCGCACCCCCAGGGAGCGGTCCTTTGCCACGGCGCTAAGCCGGGCCATCGGAGTGGCCGGGCTGATCGCCGGCTTCGCCGTCATGCAGGTCCTTATCAACAGCGAGGCCCCGCGTGCTGAGGCAGGACCGTACATTATGATCATTACTGTCCTGAGCATGCTGGCGCTGGGCGCCGGCGCCCTGCAGGTTCAGGAGCTGCGGCTGGCACAGCCCAGCCCTGCCAGGAATCCCTGGCGCCAGCTGCGGGACGTCTTCTCCCTGGGCTATTTTCGCCAGTACACTCTCATCTATTGCGCGAGTTGGTTTTGCTTTGC
>JBCDHO010000271.1:0-4452 GCA_038749855.1 Pseudomonadota bacterium | reverse complement strand
GGGCCCCTGGCGCGTATCCAGTTCCCGGTAGGACAGGCCGAAGGTGTCGCCGGTAAACCAGCCCCGGGTTGCTTCGTCCCAGACACAGAAATGATGGCGGGCGTGGCCCGGCGTATCGATAAAGGTGAGCGGCCGGTCGCCGAGCGCAATGGTCTCGCCGTCCTGGACGATGCGCGTGCGCTCTTCAGGAATCGGCACCAGCGTGCCGTAGTCCCGATCGAAGATCTCATCGCCGTAGACCTGGCGCACGCTGGCCTCGAGCTTCGAGGGGTCGATCATGTGCCGTGCGCCTCGTGGATGCACCAGGAAGGTCGCGTTCGGGCAGGCGGCCATGAGGCTGCCGGCGCCGCCGGCATGGTCCAGGTGGACGTGGGTGACAATCACGTAGCGGACATCTTCCGGTGTGTGCCCGCGCTGCTCCAGCGCGCGCAGCACGCGGGGGACCGTGTCGTTTGTGCCCGTTTCAACCACGGCCACGCCGCCCTCGGTCTCAACGAGGTAGCAGGCCGCCAGGGCCGTGCGGTGGTAACCGGTGTCGACGGCGACAACGCCGCCTTCGTATTCGGTGCAGCGCGGTTCGGCGCTTGTGGTCATGGATGCTCCCCCGGGCCGTCGTGCAGGCACGTTAACACAGGAGCGACGGGACCCGCGGCCTGCGCTAGGATTTGCTTACACCCGCCAAGACAATCCGCCATGACCCGACACAACGCCTCCCACGCCATGCTGAACGCCGCACAGAACAACAGTGTGCGCGCCAAACTGACCGCGGCACTGACCACCACGGTGACAACCGCCCTGACCGCAACTCTAATCGCAACCCTGGCCGCGGGCCTGCCCCTGACCGTTGCCGCTCAAGCCGACGCCGGACCAGCGCCCGAGGCCATCGACGCCGTGTTCGCCGACTACGACTCGACCCAGGTCCCGGGCTGCTCGCTGGGCATCTACCGCGATGGCGCCATGCACTACGCGCGCGGTTACGGCATGGCGAACCTGGAATACGACATCGCCCTCGGTCCGGATTCTGTCTTCCGGCTGGCTTCAGTCGCCAAGCAGTTCATGGCGGCGGCCATTGCGTTGCTGGACGAGGCGGGCGAGCTCGACCTCGACGATGACGTCCGCAAATACTTCCCGGACCTACCGGACTACGGCAAGACCGTCACCCTGCGGCAGCTGATTCACCACACGAGCGGCATTCGTGACTACCTCGAACTGGCCTGGCTGGCGGACTGGGGCGACTGGTACCTGCCGTCGGAGGCGCTGCGGCTCATCGAGCGGCAGCAGGCCCTGAACTTCGAGCCCGAAAGCGAGTACCTCTACTCCAACTCCGGCTACCTCATGCTGGCGGACGTCGTGGAGCAGGTGACCGGCCAGACCTTGCGCGACTGGTCCGAAGACAACCTCTTTGCACCCCTGGGCATGAAGAACACGCACGTTCATGACGACCATCGACGCGTGGTCCCGCGCCGCGCCACCGGCTACGAGCCCACGGACATGGGCTTTGAGATCAGCATGACCCAGCTCGACATGGTGGGCGACGGCGGCATCATCACCAACGTCCAGGACCTGCTGCGCTGGCACGAGAACTTTGCCGATAACCAGCTGGGCAAGGGCCGCCAGCAGCTGATCGAGCTGATGGAGACCCCGGCCGAACTGACCAATGGCGAAAGCACGGACTACGGCTTCGGGCTGGCCGTGAGCGAATTCGAAGGCACCCGGGAGGTGTCCCACGGCGGCTCCTGGGTGGGCTACCGAACGGCCCTGTACCGCTACCCGGAGGCAGACCTCGGCGTGGCCGTGCTCTGTAACCGTTCCGATGCGAACCCGGAAGCCCGGGCGCGGCAGGTGGCCGCCCTGTTTCTCGCTGGCAGCAGCGGCGAAGGCGCAACGTCAGACGCGGACAATTCCGACAACGGCGCTACCGACGCACCCACGACCGAGCCGGTACCCGGCATCGAGCTCACCGAAGCACAACTCCAGCAGCACGTCGGCGCCTATTGGAATGAGGCGGACCTCCAGCGCCGTTTCATCGTCCTGGAGGACGGGCAGCTCTACTACGACCGCGACGGCTGGAGCCGCTCACCGCTGATCCCCCACAACGAGAACGTTTTCCGCATGGGCGGTGGGGCCATGGGCGTGAAGGTGGTGTTTGACGAGACCGGCCTGCAGGTGAAAACCGACGACGGTGACGTCTGGCCGCTCTCGCGCTACGAAGCGACGACGCCGCAAGCAGGAGCGCTGGACGCCTTTACCGGGACCTTCTACAGCGAGGAACTCGGCCACGAGCAGGCCTTCAGGATTGCCGAGGGTGCACTGACCGCTGACCGTCGGACCGGGCCGGTAACGCTTGAGCCCGTGCCAGGTGACCGCTTTATCGGTGACGGGCTGGTGTACGCGTTCGAGCGAGACGCCGAGGGTGCGGTCAGTGGATTTCAGGTCAACTCGGGGCGCGTACGTAACATCAGCTACGTCAGGCGGGGTACTAACGACCTGGAAGCTGGGCCATAGTCGCTCAAGCCGAAAGCTGGCTGCACCTGCGCTCACCCCGGTAAACTGTGACGCAGCCAGGCACCACACCCACAGCGAGATATTTTGATGCGCCCAACCCCGCTTTTGCTCATTCCCTTTGTCACTGCCGCATTGCTGAGTTCTACGGCGCGAGCTGCCCTGACCATCACCATCGAGGAATCCGGTGATGACGTGGTGGTCAGCTACAGCGGCAGCATCAATACCGGGGCCCTGATCATCGGGGAGCCTGTCGATCTCGGTCCGGGTGAGACTGCGCGCCTCATTGAGCCCCCGTTCGGTCTTGTCGCCAACGTCGATCCCACTGCCGGCACGCCTACCTTCTTTACTGCACCCCTTTCTGACGGCGCCGATACCCGTTTCGGAAATGGAAGTGATACGTCCGCTGACAGCGCAACAGGCGACAATTTCCTGGTGGCCTTTGAAATCGACGCCGCCAACACGGTCACCTTCGTGCTCGATAGCGCCTATCGGGGCGGGCCCCTGTCTGGAAGCCTGACCTTCACCAACGAGAGCCTGTGTAACCTCGGTGCCGATGTCGGAACCTACACGGCCGAGTTCGGTTTGGACAACACCTTCGATACGGTCACCATTGAAGTCATCGCGCCATCCTTCACACCAACACTGAGCCCGCCGCGCGCCGATGCTGCCTATGCGGTGCGGGAATGCGACCAGATGTTCGTTCAAATCGACCTCGCCTCAGGCGCGGTCACGGAGATCGGCCCAACCGGTGGGGACGACATTGACGCACTCTCCTTTTCACCCAGCGGGGTACTCTACGGCGTCGACAACGGCGAGGACCAACTGGTAACGATCGACCTCGACAGCGGCGCGCGCAGCGTGGTCGCCCCCTTCAGCGGCGCCGCTACCGAAGTCATCAACACCGGCCTGGCCTTTGATCCGTCAGGCGCTCTTTACATGGTAACGACAGAATTCAACATCGACGATGCCGCGCTCTACACCGTTAATCCCGGCACAGCCCTGCTCACGCAGATAGGCGGAGTTCCGACAGATCCCGGGTTCGATTCGCTGGCTTTTGCGCCCAATGGAACGCTCTATTCGGTAGGGAACCGTGACGATGATGACTCGGCCCTTGAGCTAGTCACCCTGAACACATCGACGGCTGAACGAACGGTCATCGGCCCCCTCGGAGTTCAGGGTGACAATGGTCAGGGGTTGACCGTTGCCATCAACGGCTTGCTGTATCTGGTCGACGAGGAGACCCGTGCGCTTTACTCCGTGAACACCAGCACCGGCGCGGCCACCTTGATTGGCGACGTTGAAAACGATTATGAAGGCCTCGCCGCCCCCAATGCGGCGGCACTTGGAAGCAGCGCAACGGGTGGCGGCTTTACGCAGCCCGTGCCCGTCTCATCCCCCTGGATGCTGATGCTGCTCCTGCTGGGTTTGAGCGGCCTGGCTGCCACTCGCCTGCGAGGCCGTTAAGACACGACCTACCCCATTCGTCGCAAATCGGGCTCGGTGACTTGAACTTTCGCCCCGCGAGGCTAGAGTCAGGATAGGACTCCGGCGCACCCTGGAGTGATCTCAACCTTCTTGGGGGGACCACGACCATGGTGCGCCGTTTCTGTTCGCGTCTTTCGTTTTTCTGCTGTTCCATCACCTTCCTGTTCGCCGCGTTGCTCAGCAGTGCGGCCGTCCAGGCCCAGTACGTCACCAGCCTGCCGCCGCAGTCGGCCGGCTCCTGGTACAACCCGGCCCAGGACGGGCACGGCTTCAACGTCGAGATCCTGAACGAGACCACGATTCTCGTGTACTGGTACACCTACCGGCCGGATGGGACGTCGACCTTTCTCGTGGGCACGGCCACTACGGACGGCTTCAGTGACACCTACAGCGGGGACTTTTTCCAGACCAACGGCATGATCTTCGGGGACTTCAACCCGAACGATCGTGAGCTGATTCCCT
>JBCDHO010000270.1:0-4471 GCA_038749855.1 Pseudomonadota bacterium | reverse complement strand
GCTTGACACGCCTCTGGCCTTGCGCCAAGATATGTAAAACACACTTTACTTTTTGACAAGGAATTACGACAAATGAACGCTTCTGTTTCAGAACGCAGTTACGACCAGCGCGCCATCCGGGACAACCTGGCCTTCGTCGGCTGGGTCTTCGTCTGGATGCTTTCCCTGACCGTCTCTGACAAGGCGGCTCTTTATGGCTGGTGGTCGGCGGAGTGGATCACCTGGGGGTCCATTGTTGTGAACTTTGCCCTCGGCGTGTGGCTGGTGCTCCGCTACGTGCGCATGCTCAGCGGCATGGACGATCTGCAGCGGAAGATTCAGCTCGAGGCGCTGGCCATGAGCTTCGGCATCACGCTGGTGTGCACGATCAGTTACTCGCTGCTGGTGACCTGGGGCTACATCACGGACGAGGAAGTCACGGATATTTTCATGATCATGTGCGTTTCCTTCAGCCTCGCCGTCATCGGCAGCACCCTGCGCTACCGCTAAACGGCACGCAGGAGACTGGTCATGGAAAACGGTAACGCATGAATAACCGATTGAAAGTGCTGCGCGCTGAGCGCAACTGGACTCAGGCGGACCTTGCCAACGCCCTGGATGTGTCGCGGCAGACGGTCAATGCGATCGAGACGGGCAAATTTGATCCGTCCCTGCCCCTCGCCTTCAAGCTGGCGCGGGTCTTTTCGACGCCAATCGAGGAGATCTTCAGCGAAGACTGAGGCCCAGGTAGACGACCGGGTTCACCCGGCCGTCAGTGACGCGTCCCCCTGGGCCGGATCTCACCCTGTTTCTCCGGGAACCTGCCCTGCCGGTCCGCATAAAACGCCCGAATGCGGGCAAAGTCTGCCTCCCGGTCGTCGGTGGGCATGAAGGTGCCGCCCAGACCCAGTTCACGACGGCCCCAATCGAGGTAGGCCAGGGCGATGGGTACCTCGGCGGCGCGGGCGATGCGCCAGAAGCCGGATTTCCAGTGGTCCGAGCCCTCGCGCGTGCCTTCGGGTGCGAGCGCGAGCACCAGCCGCTCCTCGCGGGCGAAGCGCTCGGCCATCTGTTCGACCATGTCCCTAGCGGCGCCACGGTCCACCGGAATGCCGCCTACGGAGCGGAAGAAGGGCCCGAGAGGCCCCTTGAACAGGGTGTGCTTGCCGATCCAATGGGCATCGAGCTCCAGCGCCCAGGCGGCCATCAGGCCGAGGGGGAAGTCCCAGTTGCTGGTGTGCGGCGCCACGGCCAGCACGTAGCGGTCCGTGAGCGGATTCTCGTAGCCGAGGGTCCAGCCCAGGGCCGAGAGCGCGCTGCGGCCGATCGCCTTTTTCACGGCGGCAGCGCCGTGAAAATCGTCAGCCGCCCATGGCCTCGTCGAGGGCGTCACGCAGCGTGCGCGCGGCACTCTTGGACCAGTTGCGGACCTCGCTGCGGATGCGGCCCGGGGTGGTGCGCTGGGCGCCAAATTCGGCAATCTGCCCGCGCGTGCTCGAAATCAGTCCACGCTCGGCCACCACGGCCATCACCTCGCCGGTTAGCGGGTTGAGGAACTCCAGGGCCAGCGTCGCCTCGCCCACGGAGCTCAGGTAGGTGTCGTTCATGCCGTTCATGGGGGGTACGCGGGAAATGATGTCGGCCACGGCGCCGCGCACCAGGATGGTCTGCTCATCCGCCTGCTCGGTGATCGTGAAGTTCTCGCCGCGGGCAATCTCCTCGCGGAAGGCCTCGCCCACAATGGTTTCAAACTCCTTGCGGTCTTCCTCGGAAATCGAGAACACGCTCTGGTTGCTGCGGTGTCTCGGTGACCGGTAGCGTCGCGTCTCCGGCACGTCCCGGTAGTCAAAAACGGCCGAACCCAGCATGAGCTTGTTGAACTGAGTGAAGTCGACGTCCGGATTCACCCAGGTTTCAGTGAAAGGGCCGTCCTCGACCGGTTCAAGGTTCTCTTTCGCGGCCGCCGCTTCGATGGCCTCCTCGTTGTCACCATGGCCCTCGGCGTGATGGGCGCCGGCCAGCGGTGCGGTAAACAGGGCAAGAATCAGGGACGCCAGGGTGGCGCGCAGCTTCAGGGTCACGGCGAAATCTCCAGTGCGAAACAAGGGGCCTAGTATGGCCGAAAAGCCCGGTGTGAATGAAGCCAGCACGTTAAAACGCCCGTGCCCAGGCGGTGGGTCGAAGAAGCCCAGCTTTGGCTGTGACGCTTACCAGCCAGGTGTGCAGCGACGACGGTGATTACTGGTCGGGCTCGACCAGCACCTGCTCCGGCTCACCCACCGGGTGCGTTCGGAACACCAGGAGCGTGGCCCCTTCATCGCCGGTGATGGCCGTGTGTATCGCTCCGGCGGGAATCTTCACCGAATCGCCGGCCCGCTGAACCGCGTCGGGCTGGCCTTCCAGGCTCAACGTCACCTCCCCCTCGAGCACATAGCCAAACTCTTCGCCCGGATGCCAGTGACGGGGCAGGTCAACGTTGGGCGGCAAGGTGACCCGCAACATGATGACCTCCCGACCCTCGACCCCTTCGAGCGCATCGCGATGGAGCTCTTCGAGTTGGGCGGCGGCATAGGGGTCCGCATTGACCCCCAGCGGAGTCATCAGAGCGAATGCACAGAGCAGGGCTTTGGCAGTGGAGTGGCCTTGTCGGTTCATAGGCGTCGATAAGCAGTCATCGCGTTCCCCGAGTATAGGTGACGCCCTGAGCCTGCGATTGGCTCGCTCCGAGTCCATAGCCTAGCGCGCCAGGTACTCGCTGCGCGCGACCACCATGACGCCCAGGTCCTCAAGTGCGGACCGCACATCGACCACGTGCTGGCGATACTCAGACACCAGCGACGCCTTGGCGGCCACCTGGTTCTGCAGCGCCGGATCCGGCAGCAGCTCCACGTGCCGCTGGGGTGGCAGCGTGTTCACCAGATCGTAATCGCGGTCAGTGCGCTGTGACGCCTGCGCCGTGAGCAGCTGTGGCATCTGCAGGGCGTTGAGCAGAAAGCGGTCGAGCTTGAGCTGCTGATTCTGGAAGACGTCATCAAAAAGCCGCTGGGACAGTTGAAATGAGCGCTCATAGCTGGCCAGGGCGCGCCGGATCTCCGCATCATCGATGACGCCCAGCTTCCCGGAATTCACCAGCTCAGCGTAGGTATTCATCTCGGTGGTGTAGGGGATGACTTCCCAGAGGCCGTTGGCGAAGTGCAGGTCCAGCGTGGTTGCCTCCATGATGCCCATGGGGCCTTCCGGACCGGCTGCGATGAGCTTCAGCCCCTCGAGCATCAGGTCGATACCGGCCAGCGCCTCGTCCACCCGGTCCTCGCTAGCGGCGATATCGCGCTGGAGACCAATCAGGATTTCGCGCTCCTCGGCCCGTTCCCGGCGCTCGGCCATCCACTGGTCCACGGCCAGCGCCAGCAGGATACCGGCGACCACGATCACCAGGTCCATGAACGCGCCAGACCAGTTCTGGTTTTGGAGGGACTGCCGGAAGCGGGTCAGGATCACGCGAAGGGCTCTTCAAGGGGCGTGTTCCAAAGCATAGCCGCTTAGCCAACCCCGTGGCTTGTCCCGTTTGCGGCCGCAACGGGGCGGCGTGGGTCGGGCGTGTCAGAAAGAGGGAAAAGCGCTCAGGTCGGTACGGCGCTCGACTGCTTACGCAGATGCTGGCGGACGGCCATCAGCAGCAGGAAATAAGCGCCAACGAGCCCGGTGAAAAACCACAGGGGGTGCCCGGGGACGCCACGCAGCAGCAAAAAGGCCAGATAGGCCAGCAGCAGGCCGTTAATGCCCACCGCAACTGAGTAGATCAGGGGTTTGCCGTTCCACAGGCCCCAGGACGCCAGCAGGTTGAAGAGACCGATGCCCAGCAACAGGACACCGGGGAACAGTAAAAGGAGCGTTGGCAGCGACAGGCCGCGCACCAGTGACATCGTCGCATCGAGGTGCCCAAAACTCCCAAGGAGCAGGAACACACCGACCACGCCGGCAAAAACCGCTACAAGGCGGTAGGGAACCGTCAGCTTATCCATAGCGTTTTGTCATCCTTAAAGGGGTCAGGGTACGCGCCCGAACCATCCGGGTCCATGCGTCAATAGTCAGGGTCGCCCCTGGTCCTTTGGCGAGGGCTCAGGGCGCCGCCGCACCCTCAAGCACCGTATCGATTTCCTGGCGCAGCCGCGCCGCCCAGGCCGGTCCACGGCGCGCCGCCTTGGCGCGGTTGCCCAGGTCTGCGTAGCCGGGCGGGTCCTGGAGCACCACGTCATAGAGGTTGAAGCGGATCTGCCCTGCGCCATCGACGAGCACGAGCCCCGGCGTACTGCGCATGCCGTAGGGCGCCATGGCGGCATCGGCATTGGGGATCAGTTCAAAGTCGAAACCGTTCTCGGCAAAGTAGGGGCGCGGGTCTTCGTCGTCGCGGATCTGCAGCGCGTAAATGGTGACCGCGTCACCGTACTCATCGCGAATGCTCTGCAGGTGCGGCATGAACGCCTTGCAGAAG
>JBCDHO010000269.1:0-4484 GCA_038749855.1 Pseudomonadota bacterium | reverse complement strand
TCAAGGCGCTCTACCTCGTGCACGCGCTCTCGAGGCAGACGCCGCCCGCCGTTCGGGCCCTGTTCGTTGCGAGCAGCGCCATAGCGGTTATTCTAAGCCAATCGAACACCTTAGGGGCACAGCCCACATGCTTCGTTCCTGCCAGCCGTTTCCGCAGATCGTGGAACGCTCATCGACTCGTAACGTCCTGCACCGGCCCTCGCGAGGACGCGCGGTCGCCCTGATCATGATCATGTTCCTGAGCCTGGTGCCCCTTGCGCATCTCAAGGCACAGGATCTGCCGGCCTTGCCATCGCTGAACCCGTCGCCAAGTGATGTGCAGCTTCCCGGCAAGTTCGTCTGGTTTGACTTGGCGACGCCAGCCCTGGGCGAGGCGCAGGGGTTCTACCAGGATCTGTTTGGCTGGACCTATGACAGCCCGGGCCTGACGGCCGATGAGTATGTGCTGGTGCTAAATCAGGGGCGCCCCATCGCGGGCATGTTCCGCTCGGAACCGCCGGGTGGCGAGCAGGATGGCGCGACCTGGCTGGCACTGCTTTCCGTTCCTGACGTCGAGCAGGCGGTGGCCAGCGCACGGGCGGCCGGTGGCAGCGTTGAGGTTGAACCGGTGACCGTGCCCAACCGGGGCCGCCATGCGGTGCTGCGCGATCCGGCCGACGCGGTGTTCGGTGTCCTGCAATCGTCCAGTGGTGATCCGGTGGACGAGGAAGTGCCCATCGGTGGGGTGTTCTGGGTGGACCTGTTTGCACGGGATGCCGAGGCCATGGCGGCCTTTTATGGCCAGCTGGCGCCCTATGAAGTGTCGGACCGCGAGATTGTCGAGGCCGGGAAGGGCAAGTTGCTCAACGCCAGCGGCATGCCCCGGGCGGGGATTGTGACCGTAGACGAGGAAGCGAACCGTTCCGCCTGGGTTCCCTATATCCGGGTCAATGATGTGCAGGCAACGCTGGACAAGGTCGTCGAAGGCGGTGGCTTTGTGATCGTCGCGCCCGATCCCCTGATCCTGGATGGCAACCTGGGTGTGTTCGTCGACCCCAACGGCGGCGTTACGGGCGTGGTCAAGTGGGACTACGAGGCGTTCACCGGGGAGACTGGGCCATGAGCGCGGTGTTGCGTCTTTTCCTCGTCGCCCTGCTGGCTGTTTCAGCGGTGCTGACTGCGGCCTGCTCTTCCTCGGGCAGCGGTAACGTGCGCATATCCGCTTCCTACTATTCCGGCTACGGCTACTACTACCCGTGGTACTGGCGCCATTACTGGTATCGCCCTCCCTACTGGCGGCCGCCCGGCTACCGGCCACCCGGCTACCGTCCGCCGCGGCCCGAGAATCCGATCGCGCGGCCACCGATCCAGAATCCGGCGACGCGTCCGGCGGCCCCGCCTGCGGTACCGACCACCCGCCCGGCCGTGCAGCCGGCCACGCGCCCCGCAACGCAATCGGCCGCCAGGCCAGCAACGCGGCCGTCCTATGGCCCGCCGCCGTCCATGTCCAGGCCTCGGCCGGCGCCACGGCCCATGCCGCGCCGGCGTTAGCGGGAAACAACCCAGCGTGCGAAGGATGCCTTGCCGGTAGGCCAGCCGCGAAGCGGCGATGGTCGAGGCCAGCCAGAGTCGTGATTCACAGCACAGGTGCCGCCAGCCGTGACAGCTGAACGGCCAGGCGCCACCAGAAGGGTTTCCGCTCAAGCGCCATGGGGTTGATCGGTTCCGAGTGGGCGAAGTCTTCCTCGAACATTCGCTCCATCTTGGCCGCAAATGTCTCGTCCTCAATCAGTGCGGTCACCTCGAAATTCAGCCGGAAGGAACGATTGTCAAAGTTGGGCGTTCCGACAGAGGAGAAGCAGTCGTCGATCAGCACGACTTTTTCGTGCAGGAAGCCCGGCGCGTAGGCGTAGAAGCGGATGCCGAGGTCCCGCAGCTGATTGATGTAGTGAAAGGCAGCCAGGAACACGGGCCAGCTGTCTGGCTTGCCGGTGGTAATGATGCGGACGTCCACACCCCGCAGGGCGGCGAGTTCCAGTGCTTTCATGACCGCTTCGTCCGGCACGAAGTAGGGGGCTGACAACCAGATCCTCTGCTGCGCAGCGTGCAGCGCTGTCACGAAGAACAGGCCAGCGGTCTCCAGGCGTTGCGTAGGACCAAAGGGCACGATCATGGCGCTGACGTCGGCGTCTTCGGGCGCCGGTACCGGCGTCCAGGATACGGTCACCAGTTCCCGCGTGGCCCAGTACCAATCGCCAAGGATGGTTGCCTGAAGCTGCAGCACCACAGGGCCTTCCAGGCGCACATGCGTGTCCCGCCAGGGACTGAAATCCGGGTCCCGGCCCAGGTATTCGTCCCCGACGTTGTGCCCGCCTACCCAGCCCACTGTGCCGTCGACCACGACCATTTTCCGGTGATTGCGGAAGTTCAGCTGAAAGCGATTGCCGCTGTCCCGCGTAGGTCGAAAGGCACTGACTTCGACACCGGCCGCGCGAAGGTCATTCACGTAAGCACGGGGCAACCCGCTGCTGCCGACTTCGTCATAGAGCACGTAAACCCGCACACCGGCGCGGGCGCGGTCTTGCAGCGCCTCCTTGACCCGCCCACCGATGCCGTCGTCATGGAACATGTAGAACTGAAACAGGATGTAGTCGCGCGCTTTGGCGACTCCTGCAAGGATGCTGTCGAAGGTGGCTTCGCCATTGATGAGCAGCTCGACGGCATTGGCTCGGGTCATTTCCACGGTGACCAGGCGCCGGATGGCGAGGAAGTCCTCCGCACGCGCTGACGATTCCGTTCGCCAGGGTGTGAGTGCGTCCCGAAACGTTCGAATGACTTCGATGATCTCGTCCTGACGTTCCTCGAAGGCCTGGATACCGCCGGAAAACTTGTTGCGGCCAAAGACGAGATAGGCCGGAACGGCAAGGAAGGGCACGGAGACGAGCACCATGGCCCAGGCGATCGCCCCGGTGGAGGTCCGCGTGCGCATGACCGCATCGAGGGCCGCGAGGAGACCCGCCAGATAAAACCCGCTGACGATCAGTCCGGTCAGCATGCCGCTTAGACGTTCCTCGCGAGGAGCATCAGCAGCACAAGCGTAATGAGCCATCCCACGAGTACGCGAAGCGTCGCCCGCTTCGCGCGTGCCTTGTCATAGAAACGCCGCGGTCGGTAGCCGCGCGCCAGGAGCACCAGCTTGGCAGCGATGTTCAGGCACACGATGTTGATGCCCAGCAGCAAGGCCGCGCCCTCGGCCGCGTACCACTGTGCCTGCCCCAGGGACAGGCCCACCGCCGCGGCGGGTGGGAGCAGGGCAACAGCGACCATCACCCCGACCAGTACAGATGACACACCCGCCGTGATCGAGAGCGCACCGGCGGCACCGGCCGCCAGGGCCAGGGCGACCGAGTCCAGTCCGACACGGGTTCGTGATTCGAGTTCGAAGCTGGCGATGGGCTCGGGCCAGAGAAAGCCGATGAGGGCGCTGAAGGCAATGGCGAGCGCGGTACCGGCAGCGAGTGCCACACTGGCCCGTGCGACCAGGTGCCGGTCGCCCAGCGCGGTGCCGAAGCTCAAGGCGAGATTGGGCCCGAGCAGCGGTGCGATCACCATGGCACCCACGAGCACAGCTACGTTGTTTTCGATCAGACCGACGGCCGCCACCACCGTGGACAGCAGCACCAGCAGCAGGTAGTTGCGATCGAGGCGGCTGTTCTTTTCCATCTCGCTGAAGATGGCCTCCCGCGCCGCCGGTGTGGCGTCCTCAGCGCGGCGTTCCGCGTCCTCGGGAACTGGCAGGCTGATGTCCACCGGCAGCACCAGGATGCGGGCCGTTGGTTGTGCGCCCAATAGTGATTGCAGCCGGTCGAGGACTCGCTGGAGCTGGTTGTCGGGAATGCACAGCCTATAGCGCTGCATGCGGTCGTTGTCGACCTCGAGGCGCCGAAAGTCGACGGCTTTGACTTTTTGCGCCAGAGCTTCGAGCGTCTCGCCGCTGCCCTTTTCGGCAATGACCTCAACGATTTTCATCGCGCCTGGAGCAGGGCCTCCACGTGGGCCCGGGCGGCGCCGGCGAGGCCTTCGAGGTCGTAACCACCCTCCAGGATCGAAACCAGACGGCCGCCACAGTACGCCTCAGCGAGTGCCATGATTTCCCGGGTCAGCCATTCGTAGTCGCTGTTTTCGGCCTCAAGCTGGGCAAGCGGATCGCGGACGTGGGCGTCAAACCCCGCAGAGACGAGAATCAGGTCGGGTTCGAAAGCCGCCACGGCGGGTAGTCCGTGCCGGGCCCAGACAGCCTGCAGCGAGGCAGAGCCTGAGCCCGGGGCCAGCGGAAGATTGAGGATGTTGCCGGCCCCGGTTTCCTCCGGGCTTCCACTGCCCGGATAGAGCGGCATCTGGTGGCTGGACACAAAGAACACGCTTGGATCGTCTTCGAAGATCTGCTGGGTGCCGTTACCGTGGTGTACATCGAAATCAAGCACTGCCACCTTTTCTATTCCCTC
>JBCDHO010000268.1:0-4487 GCA_038749855.1 Pseudomonadota bacterium | reverse complement strand
CCCTCAAAGCCTCCGCGATTCGGGGTGCTCACAGATACGCCTCGAGGATTTCCTGCAGGCGACCGGCTGAATCCTCCATGTCTTCCCGGGCTGCGGCGACGGCTGCGGGTACATCACCAACCTCGACCGTGTCCAGGATGACGTGGCCCATCGCGTTGACGTACTGAACCGCCCAGACGTGTCGGTATCGTGTGGCCATGACCTTGCAGTCACCGAAACCACCTGAGCGAAGTTCGAGCTGTGCGCGGCCGAGCACCGAAGTCAGCAGAGCGTGATCTGCTTCGCTCATGGGCAGCAGGGTGAAGTTGAGCACATGATTGGGCGCAGTTGCAGCTGACTCGGCCGGGCCATGCTCATGGTAATGCGCCGCTCGCTCGCTGATTTCTACGAGCACCGCTGGCGCATTCATCACGCCGGCGCCTCCTTCAGGCACAGGAAAAGGGGCTGTCTCCAGGCTCAGGGCCGCCTCCAGGACCAGCGTCGGTACACAGGCAACCTCGACCCAGCCGGCCTCACCCTCGGCGCTGATGCGCCAGACCCCGGCCAGCACGGATTCGACCACGCGGAAAGCGGTACCGTCGAGGGTAAGCTCCGCGGTGACCTCGCCCTCACCGAGTATTTCGCCAATGGCCTGCCGCTCTACCTCATCCAGCTCGGCGAGCGCCAGGCGCCGGGGCACCGAATCCTCGCTACCGCATTGCAAAGCTTCCATGAGCTCGTCAAGCCACGCCCTGAGCCGGTCACTCGGTGAAAAGTCTTCCGGCAGCCGGGGCACCTGGGGCAGGACCATGCCCGGCACGCCGAGCAGGTCGAGCGCGTCCAGCGGATTCTCCCCGCCGATAAAGACTCCCGTGGCGGCCTCCTCTCCTTCCCAGATCATGGGATTGGCGCGGGGTGCTGGTCCACTGACAGGCGACCCCTCCGGCGCCTGGTTGGAGGACCCTGCCGGATTCTCGCTGAGGCCTGCGGGCGCAGCGTCAAGGATCTGGATGGGAATCGTTCGTGGTTCAGCCATGGCTTGCCGCTCCCAGGTAGCGTCGAAACACGGCCGCATAGTCCGCCCAATCACGGACGCCGGGCACCACCTCCACCACGGCGCCGCCTGCACAGAGCGCGAGGCTGGGCGCCATGCTGACGCGGAAGCGTTTCATCTGGTCCGCCTCTGCCTCCGGCTCGAGTACGGCGGCGCTGGCCTGGCCCGGCCAGGAGCGCAGCAGTTCCCGCAGCGCAATGGCCACATCATGGGCATCGCGCTGGCGTTTGGGGGGGCCGGCGAACAGGACGATGCGCAGCCCCGGGCCGGCGAGCCAGCGATCAATGTCATCGACGCTCAAACGCTCAAAAGCACCAGCCTCGACGGCCAATTCAATGCCCGTGGTACGGGCGACAACGCCATTTCCCTGGGTGAGCTGATCCACCAGGGCATCGTCGAGCCCAGGGGAGAAGACGTTCGCATCGTCAGGTCTTGCCCCGTTCAGGGCGGAAGAAAGGTCGGCCTGGGCGTTCATGAGATTTCGTTCTCCACGGGTCTCAGGTGGGCGGGCAGTTCAGGTTCGCGGTCAACCAGGTCTGCGATCAGGTGCTCATAGGCTTCGCCGGCCGCTGCTGCCGTGACAGCGTGTAAGGCATCACGAATCTGGACCGCTTCCGTCGAATTGAGCGGTCGAATGGCGATGCGAACGTGTACCAGGAGCCAGTCACCTGGCTGCGGCGGCACATCCAGGAGCAAGGTGTCAACGGTGCGCAGGGAGCCGTCGCCGTTCCGGCACTGAGCCTCGGCAGATCCATTGGCGCTTACAACCTCCATGGGAACGCCAAGGCACATGCTCAACGCGGTCCGCTGCGCAACAACACCCGTGCGTCCCCGATGCGGCAGGCGGACTCGGGATCGGGACGCTCGGCCTCGTAACCTTCGAGCTCGAGTCCTGGCGTGATCACGTCGGTCACCGCGACTTCGCTGCGGCGTTCAAGGACGACACCATGGTCGGCGAAGAACGCCACTGCGGCCTCGAGCGCGGCCGGGATGCGCGCGTGAACCTCCGGACGCAAGCTGCCACCGTAGTCCTCCAGTTCCACCGGCTGTACACCGACCAGCAGAATGTGCTCGGCGCAGCCGCCGAGCATCTGTGCGCAGGCCATAACGTCCTGGAGACCTGCCTGGTGAAGGCTGAGCTTTTTACCAGCCACGAAGGCAGGGATGTCTTCATCGCGAACCAGTTTTAGCGTGCCGGGCGGATCGCCGAAATCCACGGCGTCAAAAATGACGACCGGGTCGTGTTCGCGCAAAAGATCGATCAGGTACATGCCCTGGGTGCCGCCATCGGCGACGGTCAGGGTTCCGGGTACGTGGTAGTGGCGGGCCAGGGCCTCTGCGCAACGTACGCCGAAACCCTCGTCCGCCCAGAGAATATTGCCGACACCAAGGGCCAGAGCACGCTTGGAGTCGCTCGTCACACCCACTGTGTCCGGGCCTACGTCCATGACGCTCACGCTTCCTTGTCGTCCTTGAAGTAGCGCCAGCCGCTGACCATCGTCGAGACGAGACTCTGGCGACTCATGATGTCTTCGCGGAAGGCCACGTAGATGTGGACGATGGCGAAGCAAACGATGACCCACATGCCGAGACGGTGCCAGGTGTGCACATTGAAGGAGTCGCCGTAGAGCGTGAAGACCCAGGCAAAGGCGCCGTAGAGCCAGCTTTCCGTGCCCAGGCCCTCTGCGTAGAGCGCCAAACCGGTGACGATGCCGTTGAGCAGGGGAAGCAAAAAGGCAAAGAACATCACGAACTGTGCGAGCGGATTGTGGCCGATGTACTTCTTCGGGGTTTTCTCCATGAACAGATACCAGCGCAGTTCATGCACCACTTCCTTCCACCAGGTCCAGGACCAGAACGGTGGCAGGAACAGCTGGTGGGAATGGTGATTACCGAAAAAGGCCCAGAACAGCCGGTAGATCAACGCAATGGCGAGAACCTGCCCGGCCATGAAGTGGATCATGCGGATGTAACCGAACAGGTAATTAAAGGAAGCCTCACCGGGCACGGAGGGCGGGGGCTTGCCGATCAGATAGCCGGTGATGCACAACACGACAATGCACAGCGCATTGAGCCAGTGCCAGAAGCGCATGGGCGCCTCGTACACGTAAACCTTTTCCGCCGGCGTGGTGGTTTCCGTTGCGTGATGGACGACGCTGTCGAGAAAGCCGCGCGATTCCTTGGGCGTGTTGCCGGTGTTCTCCGTTTGGGACATGGTCGCCTCCTAGACCACGCGGATGTCAGCCACTTCTTCGCCATCGGGACTCATGACGTGCGTTGAGCACGCCAGGCACGGGTCGAAGGAATGGATGGTCCGCAGGATCTCGAGCGGCTGTTCCGGATCGGCCATGGGCGTATCCATGAGCGACGCTTCGAAGGCACCGATGTTGCCCTCGACATCTCGTGGACCCGCGTTCCAGGTCGTCGGTACAACCGCCTGGTAGTTTTCGATGCGCGTGTCCTTGATGTGCACCCAGTGACCGAGTGCGCCCCGGGGTGCCTCGGTGAAACCAACGCCCTTGACGTCGCTGGGCCAGCTTTCCGGCTCCCACTTCTCAATGTTGGCCGTATTGATGTCGCCGGCCTTGATGTTGGCGATCAACCGGTCGTAGAAGTACACCATTTTTTCTGCGGCCCACACGCTCTCGAGACCACGAGCAGCGGTCCGGCCGAGGGTTGAGAAGAGCGCGCCGAGGGGCAGGTCCAGATCCGTCAGCAGCTTGTCGACGGGCTCCTTGAACTCCGGATTGCCCTGCGCATAGCCGATGATGTAGCGGGCCAGCGGGCCGACCTCCATGGCGTTGCCACGCCAGCGTGGGCTCTTGATCCAGGAATACTTGGCCTCCTCGTCGAGGGCCTCGATGTTCGTTCGCGTGCCGCGCGTGTTCGGGCCCAGCTCGTAGTTGGGCTCGGTGACACCGTCCCAGGGATGCAGGCCGACAGACTCATCGTCATAGCGGTACCAGGAGTGGGCGACGAACTCCTGGATCTCCTCTGGATCGCGCTGGTCAACCTCGTGCACTTCCTCGAGCTTGCCGTTGATGATGGCGCCACGGGGCAGCAGTAGGTTGTCGGCACTGTAGTCGTTGGCGCGTTCTGGGATATCCCCGTAGGACAGCACATTGGTGCTCGACAGGCCGCCGCCAAAACCCCAGTCCTTGTAGAAGGAGGCAATGGCGACCAGGTCGGGCATGTAGACGTCCCGGCAAAACGCCAACGATTGATCGATAACGCTTTTCACCAGCGCGAGCCGTTCGATGTTCACGGCCCCCACGGCGCCGACATCGGAGACGTTGATCGGGCACGGAACGCCGCCGACGAGCCAGTTCGGATGCGGATTCTTGCCTCCGAAGACCGTGTGGACCTTTTTGATCTCCTTCTGGAAATCCAGGGCCTCGAGGTAGTGAGCGGTGGCCATGAGGTTCGCTTCCGGCGGCAGCTTGTAGGCCGGATG
>JBCDHO010000267.1:0-4487 GCA_038749855.1 Pseudomonadota bacterium | reverse complement strand
GGCAGACCAGAAGTCATACAACGCGGGCATTCTGTTAATGGGGCGGAGATGCCCTCCGCCATCTCCACTCTTGGTCTGACTGGCCGCGCAACCACGTCGGCCGAGTACCGCGGTACGGGGAACACCATCTTGAGCGCGATGAGAAACAGGATGATGCCGCCGGCAATGCGGATGGCGTGTTCGCTCAGACCCAGAAAGCCGAGCAGGTACTTGCCGAAAAAGAGAAAGGCCAGGAGCACCAGCAGGGCGAGGAATAGCTCGCGGATCAATACGCGCCGGCGGCGATCTTCCGGGACCTTCTCGAGGATCGACAGAAAGATCGGAATATTGCCAAGCGGGTCCATGACCAGGAACAGCAGGGTGGCAGCAGAGATCAGGTCCATGGATACGCTCTTATGGGTTGCTCTTGCATCGTCCGGGCCGGCATTCTCGCGCCCCGGCCTCGCGCTGGCAAGCATCCCGGTGGTATAAGGGCCGCCGGAGGTACATCACATGAACTACTCGCTCGCCGTCGGTCTCGCCGCCCTGGGCGGCATGATTCTGCCCATCCAGTTTCTGATCAATGCCCGCCTCAGCGATGGCTTCGACCATCCCATCTGGGCCACTACGGTGACCTTTATCGTGGGCATGATCGGCTTGCTGGCCTGGCTTGCCGTCACCCGCCAGCTTGGGGCGGCCAATTGGTCTGGTGCCATGGCCTTGCCCTGGTGGGCCTGGATCGGCGGGCTCATGGGTGCGGTATACGTGTGCCTGACCATCGTCACCGTACCGGTGGTTGGGCCAACGGCCCTCGTGGTGCTGCTCATCCTCGGCCAGATGGTTGCCGGTACGGCGCTCGATCACTTCGGCATTCTGACCGAGCCCGAGCCCGTATCCCTGCAGAAAGTTGGCGGCCTGGCGCTGGTCTTCGTGGGCACCTGGCTGGTGGTGAAGGCCTAGGGCGTTCCCGCCACTGCCCGGGGACCGGCTGACGGCGCTGGGTCGTCGAGCCTGGCCCGCAGCCAGTCGTGAAGGTCGCGGATTTCATACTCGGGTGGGGTCAACACGCCCGCCCGGTGCGCCCGACTGTGCAGGCCCCGCTGATTGATTTCGCACACCTGGGCATCCTCCATGACGACTTGGCGCCCAAAAGCCACCAGCCGTTCCACGTCGAGGTCACCGCTTAGCGCCTCCGGGGCGAGAAACCAGTCGACGACCAGGCGCGTTCGCTCAGGACCCAGTGGCTGAACCCGGACCGTGCGCACGTAATCGACATGGCCAACGAGGAAGAACGCGGGTAAATGTGTCGAAAACGTCATTCCGGCGGCTTGCTCGGATGCGCCGAGGCCCTTGAAGTGGGGGAGCGGTGTATCGCCGTCGCCTGACCAGGTGACGGCGCCGTCCTTGAGCGGGCCGTGGCGTGTGCGAAGGGGGTGGGCGTCTGGCAGGTCTTCGCGCTCATTGAGCCCTTCACCATAGTGGGGCACGAGGCGCACGAGGTCCTGATGCACGACGGGGCAGTGGCAGCATTCCATGTAGTTTTCCCAGAACACCTTCCAGTTGCAGTGGATCTCATGGGCCTCCCGGTGCGCCAGCGCCAGCTTTTCCAGGGGCCAGCGTTCCACCCATTGCGCCTCGGCGGCCACCGTGTCGGCCAGCGGGAGTGACCCTTTCGCGTCCAGGTTGATGAACACAAAGCCCCGCCACTCATCGATCGCGACCGGGTACAGGGGGTAGTCCTGCAGATCGAAGTCCGCTGCGCGCATGGACCTGGGAACGGACTGGAGTGCACCGTCGAGCCCGTAGGCCCAGCCGTGGTAGGGACAAACAAGGCGTCCTGCGCGGACCCGTCCCTCGCTTTCGGCACACAGCTCCGCGCCGCGGTGGCGGCAGGTGTTGTGGAAGGCCCGCAGGCACCCGTCCCGGTCGCGGATCACCAGGACTTGCTGATCGCCAATGGTTGCGCGCTGAAATTGGCCGGTCTGGGACCATTCGGAAACGTGACCCACGCAGATCCAGTCCTGGTACCAGATCTTCTCGAGTTCGCGGTGAAAATGCGCAGTGTCAAAGTACCACTGAGCAGGCAGGGTGGCTTCCGTGTGCTTCAGCATGGTGGGTCCGTTGCTTGTGCTGGAACCCTGACTGTGTTCCTCTCGCCGGGGTCCCGTCAAGCCCGACGCCGGTTCGGCTGCCGCTTCCGGGAGCCGTGCCGTCGGTGGACGGCCCGGGACTGGAGGCGCGCTTCCCCGGTCTGGCGACGCTTCATGATGCGTCGCCTCGCCAGAGCGGTGGCCGCTGCGTGATCGACGACGGGCGCCGGATAGGCGGAGGGAAAAAGCGCGCCGGCGGTTTCCGGGTTGGCCAGCAGCGGACCCGTCAGCCCTTCCAGCTCCGGGCACCAGCGATGGATAAAGGCACCGTCCGGATCCTGGTCGAGCACCTGTTTCGCCGGTGAGTAAATGCGCAGGGTGTTGATGCCGGTCGTGCCGGACTGCATCTGGAACTGGCTGTAGTGAATGCCAGGTTCATAGTCGAGGAAGTGTTTCGCCAGCCAGGGGGCAGTCCGGCGCCAGTCCAGCCACAGGTGATAGCTGGCAAAGCTCACCAGCATGGCGCGCATGCGAAAGTTGATCCACTTGGTTTCCTTGAGCGCGCGCATGCAGGCGTCAACCATGGGATAGCCGGTTTCGCCGGCCTTCCAGGCGTCGAAGTAGTCTTCATGGAAGTCATCCTCGCGCAGGCCGTCCATGGCCCGCTGCATGTTTTCCCACTCAAGGGAGGGCTGGTCCTCGAGCTTCTGGATGAAGTGGCAGTGCCAGCGCAGCCGCTTGCCATGGGCGGCGAGGGACTTCGGCCAGTTGGCCGGCTTGGGCTTCATGCGTCGAAGCGCCGCAGCGTGTGACTCCGTGCGCTGGAAGATTTCGCGCATGGAGAGGTTGCCCCAGGCCAGGAAGGGGCTGAGGCGGCTGCAGGCATCACCGGCGGTGACCGGGCTTGACATTTCCGTGGCGTAGCGTTCGCCGCGAGACTTCAGGAACGTGCGCAGCGTTTCGCGTGCCTGCGCTTCTCCGCCTTGCTGACGCAGCGGATGTGGTGTGGCGTCGAGCGCGTCAACGGCAGAGGAAAACGGCAGTGTGACGTCGGGCGCGCGTAAGGCCTTGGGTATGGGTGCAAGCGGCTCGTTCATGCGCTGACGCCAGCGCGCGGCCCAGCCGTCCCGGTCATGCAGCGGACGAAACACACCATGTTGGGGCACCTCCTGCCAGTCGATGCCGCGGCGCTGTGACCAGGCCTTGACCGCCAGGTCCCGCCTGAAGCTCAGGTCGTTGCCCGTTTCCTCGTGGCTGAGCAGCCGATCGTAAGGCCAGGCGTCGAACAGGCGGTCGAGCACCTCCACGACCTCACCCTCTGCAAGCACCAGGCGCCCACCGAGTGCCTCGATACGGGGCGCCAGTTCCTGTAGTGACTGGTTGATAAACACCGCGTGGCTGTCATCAAAGTCTTCCGCGGCACGCAGAGACGGTTCGATGATGTACAGCACGAGACACTCTCCGACCGACGCCTCGAGCAGCGGCCGGTGGTCCGAGAGGCGCAGGTCGCGCTTGAGCCAGACGACAGAGTTCATGGAGGGAATTACAACGTGGATGCAGTTAGGGGCCCGTGAATCGCAGGGACTGCGCTTCCGGCGCATCGGTGGCAGGTGGTAGGCTCAGGGCGCAGCGTTGTCTTGCTTCAGAAGGGCGAATGCCTGAGCTGAAGCCCATCCGCCAAGGAGATGCTGACCATGAGAAGACTGTTTTTCCAGAAGCCCCACTGTGTGGTCGACACTGACGAAGAAATTTTGGCTGAAGCCTCGTGAGCACCAGTCGCTTGCGGCGCCGTGGATTGCTCAGGCTGGGCGCCACTTCCCTGGTCGCCGGCAGCGCTCCGACGATGGCAGGCCCCCTGCTGCCGACGGTCGATCAGACCACCGGCCCCTTCTACCCGGACGAAATTCCGCTCGACGACGACAACGACCTGCTGTGGATCGCGGGCCACGATCAACCGGCCACGGGTACACCCACGAACGTGATTGGCCGCATCATCACCGTGCGCGGCAAACCCATCGAGGGCGCACGGGTCGAGATCTGGCAGTGCAATGCCTTTGGTCGCTATCACCACCCCCGCGATCGGAATGATGCCCCCCTCGATGAGCACTTCCAGGCCTTTGGGCGGACGATGACGGATGCTGAAGGCCGCTATCGCTTTCGCACGATCAAGCCCGTCCCCTATCCGGGACGCGTGCCGCACATCCACTTCCGGGTCGTGACACCCGATGGCGGTGAACTGGCGACACAGCTCTATATTGCGGGTCACCCCAGTAATGCCGCGGATGGTGTGTTTCGCCGTATCGAGGGTGAGACGCGTCGCCAGGGGGTGCAAGCGGCGTTTCGGCCCAATCCCGATGACAGCGCGGAGTTGCTCGCGGAGTGGGACGTGGTGATGGCCCAGGAGACAGGCTGATGTCG
>JBCDHO010000266.1:0-4505 GCA_038749855.1 Pseudomonadota bacterium | reverse complement strand
CGCAGGCCCGTGGCACCATGCCGCTGGCGACGGCTTATCTGTGCGTGATTGCGGCTCATGCCTGCGCCGGCGCCTGGCCGCTGTTCCGCTGGCAGCTGAGCGCGGCGATCGCGGACCAGGTTGATGAAGGCACGATTGTTGAAGCCTTGTTGTTCATGGCCTTTCTGGGTAGTGTCCCCAATTTCGCCCGCGCCTGCGGTGCTTGGCAGGCCATGATTCTTGCTGGTGAGGTTTCTGCGTCCGAGGCCTTTCGCACCTGGGCCGAGCTCTCTGGGCAGGGAGGCTATGACGAAGCAACCGGCGTTTCGCGTAAACCCTCCGCCTAGTGCCTCCGCGCGTTTCGCATAGCCTGTGTTTCGCGCCGTGATCTGTCCGGCGGCCATCCAGGTTCTCGCGCTGCTGGCCGCCCTGGGCGCAGCAGCGGCGTGGGCCGGCAACTGTCCGGACCTGGACGTACCCGTAGGATCACCGTTGCATCGCGATCCTCGACCGGCTGAGCTGGTGGCGGGTCTTGAGGTCGGGCCCCTTCGCGAGCGACTCGAGGCCTGTCTTGCCGCTGACCCGATGCCGGCGACGCGTACCATCGGGCACCGGGGTGCGCCGCTCTACTACCCGGAGCACACCCGGGAGTCCTACCTCGCGGCGGCACGACTCGGGGCGTCCACGCTCGAATGTGACGTCACGTTTACCGCGGAGGGTGACCTGGTCTGCCGCCACGACGCCTGCGATCTGCACCGCACGACCAACATCCTGGAAACGCCACTGGCAAGCACCTGCGCTGAGCCGTTCAGACCGGCGCTGCTGGAAGAGGGGGTGGTGATCCGACCTGCTTCCGCACGCTGCTGCGCGGCTCAGCTCACTACGAGCGAGTTCCTCTCCCTGGAGGGGCGCCATGACCGGGTCAATCCGGCCGCAGAAAATGTGGCGCAATATCTCTCGACAGACCCCTCGCTACCCAGCTGCCTGGACCGTGGCAAGCTCCTGACCCACCGCGACAGCATTGCGCTGTTCAAGGATCTGGGTATGGCCATGGCGCCGGAACTGAAGGGGCCGGGGGTTTCGATGCCGTTCAGGGGCAAGAGCGAAGCCGACTTTGCGGATCAGCTGGTCCAGGACTATCGCGAGGCTGGGGTGGCGCCGGAACGGGTCTGGCTTCAGTCATTTGATCCGAACATCATTCAGCACTGGCTGGCGACCGGAGCGGAATTCGGCGGTCGCGTGGTCTGGCTGGACGGGCGCTACGCGCTCGATGACTTTGACCATCGGGATGAAGAAGCGCTGGGTGCTGGCTTCAGATCGATGAAGCAGCAGGGGCTGCAATTCGTGGCGCCTCCACTCTGGATGCTGGTCGAAGCCGGAGTGGATGGCATTGTGACGTCGCGCTACGCCGTCCTGGCCCAGGAGGCGGGCCTCTCGCTCCTTAGCTGGACGCTCGAGCGCTCGGGACCCCTGGAAACGGGCGGAGGCTGGTACTACCAGACGCTCAATGGCGCCAATCCTTTGCCAGCTTCGCGCTCCGGTTTCCGCATTCGCCGCGATGCGGACCAGTTGATGCTCGCACAGGTCCTGTTCGAGGAGATCGGTGTCCATGCCGTGTTCTCGGACTGGCCGTCCACGACGGCGCTTACAGACACCTGTCTTGCCGCACCCCTCGCCGGGACCCAGGCTGACACGAAACCTTAACGGGGCCGTCACACAATGAACGCGAGGCGCGTCATCCGCGCCCCGCGTCTTCGCAGTGACCGGTCTCTTCCCATGCCCACACCGCTACAGCTTGTTCTGCTCATTGGCTTCATCCTGCTGCTGCCACGGCTCTGGCGGCGCCTGCAGCTGTCGCGGGCAAAACACCCGTCCCTGGCTGGCCATGCGCGCATGTCGCGACTCTTGTCCCGCCAGGTGCCGTTCTACGAATACTCCGCCGAGGAAGCCCTCGCCGTGGATGGTGCACCGGCCGAGGTTGTTGAAGGCCGTCGTCGGGCGCTGGATGCGCTGCGGGCGGAGCTGGAAGAGCGTGCGCCCGAAACCCGCGCCGCCATGGCCGAACTTCACGAGGGGGTGTCGGATGTGCAGTTCACCCGCCTCAATCGCGCGCCGTTCCAGTTCCGGAGCCTGGCAGCCTCCCTGCCAACGGGCGGTGCGGCACAGGCCACACGTGGCCATGAGATCTCGGACCTTGATGGCAACTGGATGCTGGATGTTGGCGGCTCCTACGGGGTCAATCTTTTGGGCAACGACTTTTATCGCGACTGCATCGATCGGGGTGTGGAACGTGCCCGTGCGCTGGGGCCCGTGCTCGGCCCTTACCACCCGGTGCTGAAGGAGAACGTCGACCTGTTGAAGTCCCTGTCGGGCCTGGACGAGGTGTCCTTCCACATGTCCGGCACCGAGGCGGTCATGCAGGCCGTGCGCCTGGCGCGCTATCACACGGGCCGCAAGCGGCTGGTTATGTTCTGCGGGGCGTATCACGGCTGGTGGGATGGCGTACAGCCGGGCGTCGGCAATCGACGATCGCCCGGGGATATCTTCATGCTCAAGGAGATGAGCGAGGACACGCTGCGCGTGCTCGACGGCCGCCGGGACATCGCCTGCGTGCTGGTCAATCCCCTGCAGGCCCTGCAGCCGAACCGCGGCGCGGCCAGCGACGCCATGCTGATCGACGGTCGCAAGGACACCGCCTTCGATCAGGATGCCTACGCGCAGTGGCTGCGTGATCTTCGCGAAGTGTGTACCCGGCGAGGGATTGCGCTGATTTTTGACGAGGTGTTCCTGGGCTTCCGGCTCGGGCCCCGCGGCGCGCAGGGTTTTTTCGGCGTGCCTGCGGACCTGGTCACCTGGGGAAAAACCCTCGGCGGTGGCCTGCCCGTGGGCGTGCTGTGCGGCAAGGCAGAGTGGATGCGGCGATTCCGGGAAGACCGTCCAACGGACATTTGCTTTGCGCGCGGTACCTTCAATGCGCACCCCTACGTCATGACCTGCATGAACGAGTTTCTGCAGGTGGCCACCAGCGAAGCGTTCGCGCGTGAGGCTGAGCGGGCGCCTGGGCGCTGGGACGGGCGCTTCGCGAAACTCAACGAGCGGCTGGAGCAGGGGGGGTTCCCCGTGCGGCTCCGCAACATGCTGTCCGTGGCGACGGTGAGCTACCTGGCCCCGAGCCGCTACCACTGGCTGCTGCAGTACTACCTCCGGGCTGAAGGCCTTTCCCTGAGCTGGATTGGTACCGAGCGTTTCATCTTCAGCCACGATTGGGACGACGAGGCCTTTGAAGACTTCAGCCAGCGCTTCCTGGCGGCCGCGGGACGGATGGCCACCGACGGCTGGTGGTGGCAGGGCGCGCCTGAAGGCAAAACCATTCGGCGCCAAGTCCTGCGAGAGGTTCTGGCGCGCCGTTTCGCCGGTGCCTGACGCGCGTGGGCGTCGGTCTACCCCTGAATGAACCAACCCGGGCCGGGATGCCGGCTCGGGCTGGTTGTGAGCTTGTGCCTCGGCGCTGTGGCGTGTCTCTGGGACGCGCCAGCGCTTTGGTCAGCGCGCCGCGGCTGCCAGCTGCGCCTCCGCCTTATTCAGCGCGTCACGGCAGCCGGCTGCGCCTCCGCGTCATCCGGGTCGACACCGTGGCGGATGTGGATCATCGGATCGATCAGTTCACCCCGCATCAGGTAGAGCGGCGACTTCAGGTAGATCCGGAAGTCGTGAAACGGGTCCGTCAGGATCTTCGTGGCCCAGACGAGGCCGGTCTGTACGCTGTGAATGAAAAAGAGCTGTATGGTCCGGAAGGCAAGGGCGGCGCCGGCCAGGATCAGCCACAGCATGGACAGGTTGTGCAGGTACCCGGCACGATCAGCATGCGGCGTGATCAGGCCCCAGAGGTCTGGCTTCAGGTACAGCACCACGGGCGTGAAGCCCCAGATGCCCAGGAGTACGCGCTTGCGCACCAGATTGTAGCCAATCTTGATGTCTTCCTTGTGTTCATGCGATGCTTCATTAACCTCATCGAACCCCTTAGGTTCGAAAAAGAAATGTCCGATCTGACGTGACCACATGGCAAAGACCCAGCCCAGGATGGCGGCCGCCCCTGGGTCGAGAAACAACAGGGTATAGGTGGTCATGAAGCAGATGGAACTGAACAGGTGCAGGGACTGGTTAATGCGGCTGTGATGGTAATAACGGTGGTCGTCCCAGCGCTGCAGGCGCAGTTCTTCGCGGAACGAGCGTTTCTGGTGATCGACGGCGTTCGCCTCGGGTGCGGTCATCCTTAGTCTCCGTTAGGGCCATGCTGTGGCGGGATGCCACATCCCGCCAAGCCTACGGGTGCGTCTTTGCGATTCCGCGACGATTGCGTGTCAGCACCGTGGCAGAGCGTTGACAGGTGCGTGACAGGCGGGGGCGGGTAGAGGCGTCTCTGCAAGCGGCAGCCTGCTGCGAAGGGTCCTACGGTTTTTGCAGGAGCGGCTGACCCATGCGAACGGTTTCACCGGACGAGCGGCCGTGTTCCAGGCGAAAACCGG
>JBCDHO010000265.1:0-4507 GCA_038749855.1 Pseudomonadota bacterium | reverse complement strand
CACAACAGCTCACTTTCAAGAGGATTCAACTCATGGCAAAGACCACACTCACGGACCTGGCACAGGACGAAGAACTGGACATGGCCGCGATGCAGGCAGTCACCGGTGGCTGGGGCGGCTTCACGTTCAGTACCTCCGGTTTCACCGCGTCGACCACGGGTTTCAAGCTCGGCAGCTCAAGTGGCGGATCCCGCAGCTACTCCGCGCCCGTCGCAGCGCCGCGCCCCTCAGCGATGGCCATCGTCAGCGGACCGGCATCGAGCCCCGTCAGCTCCCTGGCCACCAGCACCAGCGTCATTCCGACTTTGACACCGCGCTACGAGGTCATTCCGTACTCCACCAACCGCTACAGGGTGATCCCCTACAGCACCAATCGCTACAACACGCTGTCACGGCCCTTCGGTCGCTAGCCGGCCACTTGTGACGGGCGCCGGGGTGCCTATGGCAAGCACCGGCGCCCGACCTTCTGCGGGCTCATACCTCAAAGGCAAGCGCATCAGGCGGGTTCTAGCGCGCTCACGGCATAGGCCAGCTGCCAGTAGCAGCCAGCGCTCGCGGCCAGCGTGCGGCCGCGCTGAACCACGACGGCGGTAAAGCTGAGCCAACCGGTCTCGCCGTCATAGTGCTGATCACGAATGTAGGCCCGGGTGTCTGCGTGTTCATGCTCCACGCCACTCGCCTCCTGCACGGCCACCAGCCGCGCACGGAACCCCGTCAGGCTGACGCTCACGGCACTCAGGCCCCGACCGACCCAGCGTCGCACTTCCTTGCTACCGGCGCTGCCGGCACGGTTGCCGTAGGTCCAGCCGGCGATGGTGTAGTCATGTGTCGCGTTCTGTTCCGTCGCGGCTACGGATCGAGCCGCGCTGTCTAAGTTAGTTTTCACAATTTGTATCTCCTGTTCTGACGTGAATGATGTGCAGGCGCCCGCCTGCCTCCCGTTCGAGGTTCCGCGAGTCAAGGCGCGTCCCGCGCTTCCTTCTGCTCGTCGAGAGCGGGCGCCAGTCGCTCCACGATCACGTGCCCGTCGGTGCCCCCTGGCTGCGCCGGGTAGAACTCAACACTCGAATCCCAGGGAATACCCGCCGCGAACCGGCTGACCGCCTGCTCGCTCGCGCCGCGGACCGCCAGCAGGCAGCGATCGCTGTGACAGCTCAGCGCCTGTACATCGAAGCTTGCTTCCGCGGCGCCGGCGTCGGTCGCGCTGCGCCACAGATCGGCTTCCGCTGCCACGGCAAAGGCGGGATCCACCGCTTCCTGCGAGAGCGCTTCCACCAGCAGGACCATGCCCTCGCGATGCAGCTCCGCTTCCTGATCGGCGGTCAGCGCGACCGGTGCCGGACCCAGACGCTGGGCAAGCTGTGCGATCTGCGCTTCGAGTGCGGTCAGACGTGCGTCCAGGGCCGCAGCATCTTTACCCCGCCCGGCCTCCACCGTCCGCGCTCGGGCGAACTGCCCGAGTACCGGCGCGTCCGGCGTCGGCGCTGCCAGTGCCTGTGGCACCGGCTGCAGTCTCGGAGTGCGATCCCCGAGCAGAACAATCATGGCAACCGTGGCGCACAGCCCGGTCACCGTCATCATGAGTCCTTTCGTCATGGTTCTCTCCGTTCAAGGGAACGGCGGGGCCCGCAGGCCGGGCCCGCCGATGCTGCGGCTTCAGCGGCTTTCCAGGGCGTTAACCACATAGCCGAGCTGCCAGTAGAAGCTGGGGTTGAAGCCATAGGTCCGGCCGTTCTGGACCACCACGACCGTGAAGGTCACCCAGCCGGTGCGGCTGTCGTACTTCTGATCGCGGATGTAGGCCGAGGTCTCCTGCACCTCGCGGTAAATGTTGCTTTCGCCGTAGCAACGGCTCGGATGCTTGCCGTAGCAGTCGCGGGCCATGGGCTTGGCCTTGAAGCCGGTCAGGGCCACGCTCACGCCCTTCCGGTTCAGGCCCACGTAGCGGCGAATGGCCTTGCCGCCGGTACCGCCGGCGCGGCCGGCGTAGCTCCAACCGTCGACCACATAGGCGCGGGCAAAGGGCTCGAGCGCGTTGGCGCTCTGGGTGAAGCTGAGGGCCATTAAGGCGACGGCGAAGAGGGTTGGGATTCTCATGGGGTCAGTGCTCCTGTGGTTGGTTCGAGGTGGCCGTCGTGGCCACGGGGAGCACTGTCGGAATTTCCGCGGAAAGCGGCTTGACCCGACGCAGACCATTACCTGACTTGTTTGTGACCTTGTCCTGACCCCTTTTATATCAGTGCCTTAGAGCCGATCGAGCGCAAGCAACAGGCGCGACGGAGCAACCCCGAAACCTGAAATTCTGATGACCGGAAAATCAGGATCGGCAATTGCACCCGTCCATCGGGCGCCCGACCGCAAAGCCAAACGCCAGCCTATAGCCAACACCTTGATTCCGAACGGCGGATTTAGACCAACAGTCCTTCGAAGAAAATGCGCGCGCCCGGTGCTAAGTCGTTGATTTTCTTTATTCACCAGCAAAGGAACGGCGTTGGCACGGCATCTGCAAAACGACAACTGCAACGGTAGAGCGAGAAAGGATCGTTCACGACAAGACTGAGCTGAAGCACGGTCCAGTTAGAGCGCAAAGCGATGTCCGCAGACCCAGCAACCCAGGATCAAAACAGGAACAGAGCCATGACCCGCATTAAGTTCGAAGATCTCAACCAGGAAGAAACGCTGTCCGTAGAAGCCATGCAGGCGACCGTCGGCGGCTTGCTTGGATACAGTTTTACGCGTCAGCAGGCGCAGGCCGCACTCGATCGGGCGCGACGTAGGGCTGGATTGATCCCGCGATACTCCACCATCGGCGGCGTACCGGACCTGACCCGGCGCTACTCCACCATCGGGGTCAACCCGAATCTCGGCCCCCGCTACTCGACGCTGCCACGACCCGTCTTCGGGTTCAGCTCGGCGCGTTAAGCGTCGCCGCCGGGGGGCCAAGCGCCCCTCGGTATAGGGACGCCGTCAGCCCGCGCAATCGAGGCATTGTTAAGCCGATCCCGTCCCACAACGCTGTGCTTCAGCAGTCAGCGGATCCACCCGCGCCATCAGCGTCCCGAGGAGTCTCCGCTCCTCTGCGCCAAGGGGGCTCAGCAACTCACCGATCACTTCGCCCAGCGCCTTCTGAATTCGCTCGACGGTGCGCCGGCCCTTCCGGGTCAACTGGAGCAGCGTCACCCGAGCATCGCCGGGATCACTGGCGCGTTGCACCAGACCCTTATTCTCCAGGGCTTTGATCGCTCGGGTCATTTGCGACTTGTCCCGTGCCATCAACCGCGCGACCTGCTGCATCGGCGCGGGCTCAATGTCCGCGATGGTCATCAGCAGCTTGCCACCACCAGGGCCAACGTGTTCCGTATCGAAGTCTGCCGCGCGCGCATTCAGTCCACCGTGGATACCGCGCATGAAGCGGTCGATGTGGACGGCAATGTCTGTCTCTTGCATGGGAACCCGCCAATAATTGACTTTGTCCACTAGTTACCCAATAGTGGACAAAGTCAACTTAGCGTGGCGCTCAAGACACCGCAAACGCCAGGCTGACCGCTCCTGTTCATCGCGCCCATCCCAGCCAATCGAGGTCTGACCTTGTCCAGCGCCCATCGATCTACACTTTATGTTGCCGCCGTACTCTGGGTGATCTGGGGTCTGGTCCATGCGCTGGCCGGTTTCATCGTGCTCAGCGGCGACGCCACCGCGGGTGTTCAAGCAATCGCGGACGCGATCGAACCCAATCTGCTGGTAAACGACTACCACGGGGCTGTTGGCGGCATCCTCAATCAGCACGGCTGGAACCTCGGCTGGTTCGGGCTGGCCACCATCGTCGGTGCGGTCTTCATCTGGCGGGCCAACCGAACCGCAATCTGGGTGACCGCCCTGATCGGCGGTATGGCGGATCTGGGCTACCTGCTGTTCGTCGACCTGCCCGGTTACGTCAACTTCGTCCCGGGCACGGTCATGACACTCGTCTCCGGCAGCGCGATCCTGCTGACCTTCTGGGTGCTGTTCAGCACCTCTGAGCCGTCCACTCGGTAGCCCGAGGGTGCCGACCTGGCGAGAAACCTATGAGCGCCTTGCGGAGGCAGAGCGCCAGGCCTTGGAAAAATGGCGCTTTGATTTTGAACCCGGGGATACGGAAACGCTGAAAGCCGCCCGGGAGAGCACTGCGGACTTTCTGCGCCGCTACAAGGCGGCCGGTCATCCGCCGGACGATTCGGTTATGCCGGACTGAGCAGACGCTTGCACATCACCACCGCCGAGTCCGGGCACAGCGATGAGAACTGTCGACTGGCGCGCACGGCCACCGGCACCGAGGATCGATCGACCTGCAGATAGCCCTGGGACTCAAAGTACCCTTCCGCGGATTCCGTTAAGAGATAGAGCGCCTGAAAACGCTCCTCCACAGCCAGGGCTTCGAGTGCCTGCACCAAAGCCCGCGCAACACCGCGGCCTCGCAAGTCGGCCGACGTTGCGACGGACCTCAGCAGCGCCACCTCTCCACAGCGCT
>JBCDHO010000264.1:0-4534 GCA_038749855.1 Pseudomonadota bacterium | reverse complement strand
CGCGCCCGTACCGTCCGTGGCGCTCTCATTGGCCAGCCAGGTGCCATTGACGAAGACGTGCTCGAAGCCTTCATCTTCGCGGAAGCTCCCGGCGTTCGTGTAGTTCGCAAAAAGCGCCATTTCGCTGCCCGAGAGTTCCGCACGACCACGGTAGTAATCATCGGTACCGGCCATCACGCCGCCGCTCAGCGGTGCGTCCGGCGTCGGGTCACCGGAGCTGACGTCAATGACGCCGTGAAGCGCGTTGGAGCCGTAGATGGCGCTGCCTGGCCCGCGTACGACCTCAACCTGTCGGGCCTGCAGCAGGTTGACCTCGAACAGCTCATTCACATTGCAGAAACCCGCCGGACGCACGGGGACACGATCCTCGAGGATCATGAAGGCACCGCAAGCGCCGGGACCAGTCAGCACCGGCGAGCGAATCGCAATCAGCGACTCCTGCCCGGAACCGCGGCTGATCCAGGTGCTGGGCACGCGGTCAAACAATTCATTCGGGTGGGTGGCCGCTTCGAGGTTGATTTGCTCCTCATCAAGCAAACTGATGCCCGAGATGCTCCCGAGCTCGATTTGACGGGCCGTCGCACGCACCTCGACGATTTCCAGGGGCGTAGCGGCGTCCTCAGAGGTCGCGTTGGTGTCGACCGAAGACAGGGACTGCAGCAGGAGTATCGGGAGCACGGAATTCAGCATCTGCGCAGCTTACGGATTAATTGTGAGGAATCAATAAACGCTGTGCGTAGACGCTGCTCATTCGATAGAAGTGACCCGAGTACCGGTGTCCATGGCGATAGGAAAGCCGAATCAATGCGCCTGGTGGGTCTTTGTGTGTTGTGTGCATGTATTTAAACGGAAACCTTGAAAGGCGTCATAGCCGATTGAAATAAAATGGTTTATTACATCCAAATAGTCCTGAACTCAGTGATAGCCAAATGCAATACAACATCTGGACACCGTGGCGAGCAGATCGATTTATGAGGGATGACGCGGGCGGGGTATCTACAGCCGAATGGTTATTACGACACCTTTTCCAACCTTCAACTTTACATAATATATATTATACGCAGGTAGTAATCTGGGTATGGATACGACGGGGCACCCCTTTTCCCGATCTAATCAAGTTCACGATAAAACCAGGTGCGTGTCTTCAACAGGCAAGCAAGCCGCCGAAACTGCCCCGGTATTTGTCGGGTTCGGAGGATCGGCACCATGACCCGCCCAAACGGTAAATGCACGAACAGCACAATCAGCCAGAGACTACGCCAGGACGGCGCAACAACCGAACCATGCCAGGTCACCTCACCTCCGTCCCAGAAACGGCATGTTCCGTCCGGGCGGATAACCAGGCGCGCACGACGCCAGTGTCGATGACACGACGTCATGCGGTGAATCACGACGAGCAACGCCAAGCACACGAGCACGACGCGCCATGTTGCACTTAACGGCGTAAGAAAGGCCGACAGTATGATCAATGCGAATAAGAAGCCGAATATTGGCAGCCAGAGTCCGGCGCCAATGCCGCCGCGCAGGCGCAGCGGCTGGCCATGTTCATCGCCGAATGGCGTTGATAAGGTGTTGGTAAGGCTCAGCCTCGTCATCAAGGCGGCCCTGGAACCAGTCCCAGAGTCGGTCGTCTTCACAGGCCAAGAGTGACTCCAGGTCGGCCCACTCGCCAGCGTTCAGCGCCTCGCGTTCCCGTAGGAGAAAACGTTCGATCAGGATTTCCAGCTCGCGCATGCCACGACGCGCGAGCCACTGGAGCTTCTTCAGGCGCAGCGCGCCGTCGGACTCTCCGCCGTCGCTCACGCGGCGACTTTCTGGGACTTCTTGCGATCCATGAGCATTTTCTTGATTTCCGCGATGGCCAGCCCCGGATTCAGGCCTTTCGGGCAGGCGGAGGTGCAGCTCAGAATCGTGTGGCAGCGGTACAGCTTGTAGGCGTCATCAAGGAAATCGAGGCGCTCGTCCTGGTCACCGTCACGACTGTCCGCAAGCCAGCGGTAAGCCTGCAGGAGAATGGCGGGCCCCAGATATTTGTCGCCGTTCCACCAGTAGCTGGGGCAGGACGTCTGGCAGCAGGCGCAGAGGATGCACTCATAGAGCCCGTCCAGCTTTTCCCGCTCGTCGTGGGACTGGAGGCGCTCGCCCTCCTCTACCGGCTTTTGCTCGCCGTTGCGCAGCCACGGCTTAATGCTGGCGTACTGCTCGTAGAAGCCACTCATGTCCGGGACAAGGTCCTTAACCACCGGCAGGTGCGGCAGCGGATAGATGGAGACCTCGTCATCGAGTTCGGCGAGGGAGGTCAGGCACGCCAGACCGTTCTTGCCGTCGATGTTCATGGAACAGGAGCCGCAGATGCCCTCGCGGCAGGAGCGCCGGTAGGTCACGGACGGGTCGATCTCGTTTTTCACCTGGTTCAGCGCATCCAGCAGCATCGGACCGCATTCGTCGAGGTCGACGACATAGCTGTCCATGCGGGGGTTGTCGCCTGAGTCCGGGTCATAGCGATAAATGTGCAGGGTTTTGGTGTTCGTCGCGCCGTTGACCGGCGGATGCGCCTTACCCTTCTTTACCCGGGAATTTTTCGGAAGTCTGAGCTGCAATGTCATCGTGCGATCCTCCGGTCAGTAGACGCGGGCCTTGGGCGGCACCACTTCAACGTCGTCCGTCAATGTATACATGTGCACCGGGCGATAGTCGATATCAACCTTGCCCTTTTCACCCACCCATTGGAGCGAGTGCTTCATCCAGTTCTCGTCGTCGCGATCCGGGAAGTCCTCGTGCGCGTGAGCGCCACGGCTTTCCTTACGGTGGTCCGCAGCCACCATGGTGGCCTGGGCGCAGCCGAGCAGGTTGCGCAGTTCCAGCGTTTCCGCGAGGTCCGAGTTCCACACGAGCGATCGGTCCTTAATGCCAACCCCTGCGAAGGAATCATGGACCTCCTGCATCAGCGTGACACCCTCCGCGAGACTCTCGCTCGAGCGGAATACGGCGGCGTTGCTCTGCATCACGCTCTGCATCCGATCACGAATGCTGGCGGTACTGAGTTCGCCCTTGGCGTAGCGCAGGGCGTCAAAGCCGGCCAGGACTTGATCGACGGACGCCTGCGGTACCGCCGGGTGTGGTGCATTGGGTTGCATGATCTGCTGACAGCGCTGGGCCACCGCGCGACCAAAGACGATCAGGTCGAGCAAGGAGTTCGAACCCAAGCGGTTGGCGCCGTGCACGGAAATACAGGCCGCTTCGCCGATGGAAAAGAGACCAGGAACCACGTGGTCTGGATCGCCGTTCTTCAGCGTCACGACCTCGCCGTGATAGTTCGTCGGGATACCGCCCATGTTGTAGTGCACGGTGGGCAGCACGGGAATCGGGTCCTTGGCCACGTCCGCACCCGCAAAGACCTTTGCGGTCTCCGCGATGCCCGGCAGGCGCTCTTCGATGACCTCCCGTCCAAGGTGCTGCAGGTTCAGGTGGATGTGGTCGCCCTTGTCGCCGACCCCCCTGCCCTCACGGATTTCGATGGTCATGGAGCGACTCACCACGTCACGGGACGCCAGATCCTTGGCGTTGGGCGCGTAGCGCTCCATGAAGCGCTCACCTTCGGAGTTGGTCAGAAAACCGCCCTCCCCGCGTACGCCTTCCGTAATCAATACGCCAGCGACGTAGACACCCGTGGGGTGAAACTGCACGAACTCCATGTCCTGCATGGGCAGACCGGCGCGCATGGCCATGCCGTTTCCATCGCCGGTGCAGGTATGCGCCGAGGTCGCGGAAAAGTAACACCGTCCGAAGCCGCCCGTGGCCAGGATAACCGCATGGGACTTGAACAGGTGCAACGTGCCGTCGCTCAGGTCCCAGGCCAGCACGCCCCGACAGGCGCCCTCGTCGTCCATGATCAGGTCGACGGCGAAGTACTCGATGAAAAACTTCGCATTGTGCGCCAGGGACTGCTGGTACAAGGTATGCAGAATCGCGTGACCGGTGCGGTCGGCCGCGGCGCAGGTGCGCTGGGCCGTGCCTTCGCCGAAATGCGTCGTCATGCCGCCGAAGGGCCGCTGGTAGATTTTCCCAGCTTCCGTGCGGGAGAACGGAACACCAAAGTGTTCAAGCTCAATCACCGAGGGGATGGCCTCGCGACACATGTACTCGATCGCGTCCTGGTCACCGAGCCAGTCGGAACCCTTGATCGTGTCATACATGTGCCAGCGCCAGTCGTCGTCACCCATATTGCCCAGGGCCGCGGACATCCCGCCCTGGGCGGCGACTGTGTGGCTGCGCGTGGGAAATAGCTTGCTGATGCAGGCCGTGGACAGCCCGGTGGCCGCCATGCCCATGGTGGCACGCAGACCGGCACCCCCAGCGCCGACGACGACCACGTCGTATTCATGTTCGACCAGTTGATAGGCCTTACTCATGCCTCAGGCTCCAAACAGGGTTTTGCCGACGGCCCAGGCGACAACGAGTGCGCCCACCGTACAGCCAAGCTTCGAAAACAGGATCAGGAATTTTGGGAAACCCTCGCCGGGCACGTAGTCCT
>JBCDHO010000263.1:0-4549 GCA_038749855.1 Pseudomonadota bacterium | reverse complement strand
TGCCGCCGGACTGGTGCCAGTTCCTCATGCCCGCCGACCTGTCCCTGGCCGAGGCGCTGGTGACCGATTCACGCGTCGGCTTTTTCAGCTTTATCGGCAGCGCCCGGGTGGGCTGGATGCTCAAGGCCAAGCTCGCACCGGGCACCCGCTGCGCGCTGGAACACGGCGGTGCGGCACCGGCCTTCGTTGCTGCAGACGCAGACCTGGACGCCGTGGTGTCCTCGATTTTGAAAGGCGGCTACTACCACGCCGGCCAGGTCTGTGTGTCCGTGAAGCGCATCTTCGTCGATCCTTCGTTAATTGACGAATTTTCCCAGCGACTGGTTGCAGGCGCCGAAGCCCTGAATGTTGGTGACCCGCTGAGCGAGGAAACCGAGGCGGGCCCGCTGATCCGCGCGGGCGAAGTGACGCGTGTCCATGAGTGGGTTGAAGCAGCCCGCGCTGCCGGGGCCACCATCGCCTGTGGGGGTGCGCCGCTGGAAGGCAACTACTACGCACCGACGGTGATCGTTAACCCGCCGGCCGACGCGAAGGTCAGCACCCAGGAGATTTTCGGCCCGGTGGTGTGCGTCTACACCATGGACAGTCTCGAAGCGGCCATCGACCAGGCGAATAGTCTTGACGTGGCGTTCCAGGCTGCCGTGTTCACGTCCGATATGGACCTCGCCCTACGGGTCAGCCGGCTCGTGGACGCCAGCGCCGTGATGGTGAACGACCACACGGCGTTCCGGGTGGACGGCATGCCCTTTGCGGGGCTGAGGCATTCCGGACTTGGCGTCGGCGGCATTCCCTATACGATCCACGACATGCAGATCGAGAAAATGCTGGTGGTGAAGTCAGGGGCGCTCGGGACACTCTGAGGGCATGCCGCCTGCCCGTGAGCGTCGTGTGGCACTCAGGACAAGGTCCTCAGGCCACAGTGCCGGACAAAGGGCTCGAAATCCCGGTCCGCGTGCAGCAGCCAGAATTCCTGGTCGATGCAGCAGGTAGCGATGAGGGTGTCGATAGTCTTGCGCACAGTGATCCCCAGGCGCCGCAGCTGCCGATGATGGTTCGCAGCAAGCCGGGCACGTTGAGGGCCCAGGACCGTTACCGTCTCGAAGGCGCCCATCAGCCGGGCGGCCTTTCGATAGCCGCTTTCCGATCGGAAGCCCTGGAGCACCTCGGTCAGCACGATATCACCCACGACCAGGGGTTCCCGACCCAGGAGCGCGTCAAGGCGCGACGCTGCAGCGCCATCCGTGCCGTTGAAGTAGTCAATCCAGACGCTGGAATCGACGAAGATCAACGGGCGGCCCGCAGGTCATCCAGGTCGCCTTCCCAGGATAGCTTCCCGCGCTGAGCACGGACCGACGCCTGACGTTGGAGCCGAACGAACAGGCGCAGCGCCTGCTCGACCGTTTCCCGCTTGGTGCCGATCCCCGACAGGCGCTGGGCTTCGGCCATGAGTTCGTCGTCGATTACAATATTGGTGCGCATGGTGATGTGTATTAATTTATAGACTGATACACATTGAAGCACGGCCGCCAGGGATCCCACAATCGCCGCTTATCGCTTTTGCAGGCCAGGAAGACGCTGATGGTGACGAAGCAAATACGCCCCGTTGTCTCGCAAGACTCGGCGTGGTTGCTAGCACGAGGCTGTCAACCTTTTGCTGGCGGCGCCATCCACGCCTCAACCCAGGGCGAGGGTGGATAGCCACCCGGCCACTGAATCACTGCCGTGCGCATGGACTCGAGCGCATAGCCACGATGGGCGTAGTCGGTCACGTGCTGCCGATCTGCCTGTTCCTGCCAGAGGCGCCCGTAGCCCAGCCACTCGAGCCGGAACAGGCTGACCAGCCAGAAGATGTCGGCCAGGGTCATCGTTTCCCCAAGACACCAGGGGCCGTCACTGTTCGCGAGCAAGGCGGCAAAGCCCCCTATGAGCTGATCGGTTTCCGCGATCACAGCACGCATGTGCTCAGGTGTTCCCACGAAGGCCTTCGCCGCCCGTTCCCGTTCAATCTTGGCTGCGAAGGCCGCGTCCAATCGCGAATCCTCTCCCTTGTGCGGTGCCCAGGCCTGCTCGAGGGCCGCCAGCTTGAACTTGTGCACGTCCGCCATGGCCTGGCGCATGGGTGCAGGGCGGCGGTCTTCATCGGGGTCTGCGCCATAGAGCAGAGCCACCTGCGGGAGCCGGTCCACGAGGTCGAGCTGCGTCATGACATTCCCTTGCTCTTCCTCCGGCAGCAGGTCCTCGGCGGAATCTCCGTCTGCCCGGACGGCTTCGCCCAAGTACAGGCAGATCAGCCGTGAATCGGCAACGACCGTTTCCTGCTTTACGTCCACCAGGGTCGGCACCACCAGCGCATCGAAGCCAGAATCAGCCACCGCGCTGCCGCCGTTATAACCCGTGGCCAGGTTCGCTTCCTGGGCCACTTCCGAGGCCAGGCGGAGGCGTACATAGGCGGCGTTGTAGTTCTCCTGGGCCGGGTACTTGATATTCACATCGTGGGACAGGTAGCTCGCGCCGAGCTGCGCCAGCGTCATGCGCACCTTATTCGAGCAAATGGACATGCCTGAGTGGTAGAGCTCAAAGCGCGGGCTGAGAATCTCCTCCGCCGGCGTGGACGGCAGGGGCGAAGCGGGCGTAATCAGCGTACGGCGCTCGATGGGCACGACGTCGTGCCGGGCCTGGGAGACCAGGCGGCTGAAGGAGTCTGAAGACAGGGTCATGGGGTTCGCTCGGTGCGTGAGGAGCCCTACACGCTACAGCATGACCTGATGGTTTCAGGTCAACACGTCACCCGAAGCTCCGGCGCAGCCCGCGCTAATCCACCCGGGCGACGGCCTCGTCTGGCTCCTCACCGACCACCAGGTACTCCCGCAGCCCATCAACCAGGCCGATACCGCTGTTGGCATTGGTAAAGATGATGAAGCCGGCGTTCTGCGCATCGTAGGCCTCGAACATGCAGACGAAGTCGCCGTTGTTGCCGCCGTGGCCCCAAACGAGCCCGACCGGTGAGTTCATCATGTGGAAGCCCAGGCCGTAGCGTGACGGCCATTCGCCCTCGTCGTCCTCGTCGTCCGGCGGGACGGCAATCTGCGGCTCAAACATGGCCGTGTAGCCCTCGGCGGACAGGCCCTTGCGCGCCATGAGGCTGATCATGAAGTTGGAGAAGACGCTGGCCTCGGTGACCATGCTGAAGGCCATGCCCGGCTCACCGGCAAAGCTGTGCGGCGTCGCCAGACCGGAGTAATGCCCGCGGGAGGCCACGGCGCGCAGCTCATCGCTGTCGGAGAAGAAGGTCTTCTCCGTAAAGCCCATGGGTTGCTGAACCTCCTCCATAAGCACCTGCGCCAGCGGCTTGCCCATGAGATGAGCAACGACGCGGCCAAGGTACTCGTAGCCTTCCCCGGAGTAGCCAAACTGGATGCCCGGGTAAAACTTCAGATCGATCTCGCCGTCATCGTTCTGCCAGCGCCAGTTGGGCATGCCCGTCTGGTGGGACAGCGCGTGACGGGCGGTGATTTTCCTGTAGCGCTCGTCATAGGCCAGCTCCTCGAAGGGGAGGTACTCGTAGAGCGGCTTGTCGAGGTCGATTTCACCGCGCTCGGCCATACGGTTAACCACGAAGGCGAAAACAATCTTGGTAATGGACGCGGCCTCGAAGAGCGTTTCGGGCTTCACCGGCTCGCCCGTGTAGGCGTTTTGCGTGCCGAACACGTTGTGGTAGACCAGGGCCCCGTCCTTGACCAGGGCGATGGAGGCGCCGGGGACCTCGTAATAGGTCATCAGCTCCGCCACCAGTCGCTCGAATTCGGGCTCGTTCTCGGCGCTCCAGCGGAACAAGCGGCCGGGCTCGCCCAGGGTGGTCACCGGCCTCGGGGTCGCATCCAGAGACAGCGCAGGCAGCTCGGTAGTTTCCCCGGCCGTGATGATCGTATCCACCGGCTTGCCCGGCGCAAACGCGACGAAGCTGTCGTTCCAGGCCTGCCCCCGCGCATGGTCCGGCAGGCTGACGGTCCAGCGCCCGGCGGGCAGATCAATGCCGTAGGCCCCCATTGTCGTCCACCTGGGTCTGGACCCAGAGTTCAGGGTGGTCCTCGCTGACCATGCGGACGCGGAAGGGCGGCCCGGCGTTTTCTTCGTCAGGCTGAGCCGCTTCGGTGGCGGTGACCGTCCCTTCAAGGCGCCCGCTGGGCACATCCGGCTGCACGAGCAGCAGGTCCCCCAGGCGTCCCCCGCCCTGGCTCTTGCCGAGGCCCGGACTCCAGGTGGTCAGCTGGCCGCCGCCCTCGGCGTCGGGGCCGTCGTTGTCGATCACGAGCAGGTCAAAGCCGAGGCTCAGCGGGTTGCCGAGGTCCCGGGGCACGGCAAGGCGCCACTCGTAGGTGGTCGTAGTGCCCTCGCGCACGATCGCAAGCTCGGCATCTTCCCAGTCCAATTCGAGGGTGCGCACATCCCAGGTGTAGTCGGGCGTGAGCATATCGCGCAGCGCACCGCCGGCCCAGAACAGCGCCGAACCGGAACCGGTGGTCGTGTGGTTCGGGTCGAGGTAGAGAAT
>JBCDHO010000262.1:0-4565 GCA_038749855.1 Pseudomonadota bacterium | reverse complement strand
TGTGTCTCACAGTATTGAGAATGAAGCAATCGCATGAACACACCGGACTTCCCAAGATCTGACAGCAGCAGCAATGCGAGCGAGGTCGTGCCTTCAGAGCGCTTCGACACGGCGGATTTTCCGCCGGAGGAGCGCCTTGCCGCCTTCCGAAGGCTTACCGGTCCGCTGTTTGACGTCTGGGCCCAGAGCGATGCCAAATCGTTCGACGTGCAGGCCACGGGCCACAGTGTCGGGCCCTTTGTTTTCACCCAGGTCCAATACAAAACGCCGGCCCGGTTTCTGCGCAGCGCGGCGCATTGCCACGGAAAAGGCTCAGACTTTCTGGTGCTGGAAATCCTGCTGCGCGGAACCCAGCGCGTTGTTATGCCCCGGTCTCACTCTCAATTTATTGCCGGCCATATTTATCTACGCGACTGGAGCCACGAATTCGACGCCTACGCCACCGCCTTGCGCCTGAACTCGATCGTCATTCCGAGAGATTTGCTCCAGGCCAGCGCCGACATGACCGTCGATAATCCGGTGCTGTCCTGGTCGATCGCTGAGCCGGATGGCCGCGTCATCGCGGAGCTCTGGTCCTCGCTGCTCACCACCTTTGACCACACCTCCCCGGCCCAGGCCGAACCCCTGGCCCATGGATTTTTGAACTTCCTCGACGGGCTGCTCATGCATGATGCGGGGAAGGCGCCACAGGCGACGCTCGGCGCCATGCAGCAGTATCTGAACACCCGGTTGCGAGGCGCCGTCAGCACCCGGGAGCTGTGCCGTCATTTTGGTGTGTCGCGCAGCAAGCTCTACCGACTCTTCGAGCCGGCGGGCGGTGTTCGCAGGTACATCACGCAAGCACGCCTCGAGCGTTGTTACACCGAGCTGCTGGTCGCTGATCCCACCCAGGTCAGAATCTCGGATGTGGCCGCCTCCTGGGGATTCTCCGAGGCCAGTTCCTTTACGCGCGCTTTTCGTGATTACTTTGAGGTCACGCCTTCAAACGTGCTGGGCAAAGCCCATACGCTGGAAAACGACAAGACGCCGGGAAACAGTGCGGGTGACACCAGCTATTGCAGAAACTACCTCGCGTGGTTCGAAGCCGCTACGGGGGCAGCGCGGAGCGCCTGACCGCGCCGGCGCAGACGATATCTGCATCGCCCGCCACTCTACGGAAAAGCGCCTGCGCCAGACCGCCGGTAAAAAGGCGCCGTGGTGCTCAACAGGGTGGCCGTCGGCTCTTGCTTGATCGCAGCCTGGAACTGCCCTACTTTGGTGCATGAATTTATTCGCATCCGGCGGCGGGCTCCATGAAACAACATCTCCAGGCGCTACTTGCTCTTTTGCTTATATTCAGCAGCTTCAACGCCTCTGCGATCGTCCTTATCGAGATCTTTGAAGCCGACGGCAACGTCGAGGCCGTTTGCTCCGGCTCGGCCGACATCACAGACTTAACGCCGGCTATTCCAATAACCACGCCTGGCAGTCCGGGCTTTCTCAATTCAATTATTACTTCATCCGCAAATATATTTGTTGTTGGCGCAGGGCCTATCGTCAACAGCAGGGGCTATGACATCGACAGCCCAATATCGTCTCCATTCTCGGCCTCGATCACTCCACGGCGAGCGGATTCAGCAACGGGTTCCAACTACTGCAGTATCACAGCCAATATACTTGATGGCTCCGCTGAGATTTTCTTGCCTCTCAACTACGTTTCCGAATCGCCCCTCTCAGGCCGATCAGTCTTCAACGGTCGCACCCTCCGTAATTTAAACCTCGTTGAGGGCGTATACGTCTACACCTGGGGGGACACAAGCCCGGACGGTCTGGTGATTCGAGTCAGCCAGGAGCGTGTTGAGCCTGATCCCCCGCCTATCGACCCGCCACCGCCGGTCGACCCTCGACCTCCCACACTAATGCCCGTTCCGGCCATGCCGCACTCTTGGGTGCTCGTCCTGTTGGTGGGGCTGCTGGGACTTATGGCAGTTCGGCGTTTGCCCTAGGCGGAAGCATAGGGTCAGAGTCAAGTGCCAGGGTCGGATGACGGGCGTTCGAGCGGGTCGCCTTTAAGAGCGACGCGGACACCGGCAAGCCAAAACCCACAGTCGTTTCGCAGCGACGACCTGAGGTAAGTGGGATAGACGCTGAAGGCAGTCTAGAGAAAATTCTTGCCTAAAGGGTCGCGCCAATCGTGCACCGAATCTATTGAGGGGCCTAGGCCAGCACCCACCGGACGATGCCCGACCAGGCGATCATCATCATGATGAGAAACCAGTGCGTGAGCTGGTGAACGCGCTGATTCGATGTGAGCAGTCCAATGGCGACGCTGCCCATCATGAACAGCACGAATACCGGGTAATACCAGGGATCGAAGAACGCGCCCTGCACTGCGGTCTGCGCCATATCGGTCGATGCGGCAAACAGGAAGCTCCAAAGCACCAGTGGGCGACGCTCTGGGAAGGAATAGTCCGTCATTGACCGATTTGGATACAGTGCGGTGGCCATCAGGTAATGAGACAGCGCCCAAACCATGACGATTAAGAATTCTCCGAACGTCCATACGGCGTTATCCGACCAGGGGAAGAACGTCCACCAGTCGATCGCGAGGACATACATGCAGAACAGCCTCCAGCCCAGCTGGTCACGGTCCAGGGTGCGGCCCTGAACCTGCGCTACCGCACCAAGGTGATGTTGCTGAGGCCCGAGGCGAGCGTCGCATTATCCAGCGAGCCGATTGCCCGCTACGTGTAAACCCGCGCGCCGTCTGTGGCGTCTTAGGTTCGTTCGACTCGCCACAACGGTGCGTTCACGGGCTTCGGTCCGGAAACAGGTTGGGTGGCGAAATCCTTGTTCAGCACCCCATCTGGAGCCTTCCATGTTGAGAATGAACTCGATTGCTTCCCTGGTGTGCCTGAGTCTGATCGTGGGATGTACTTCTGAAGATGCACCACCGGCGGTGGCGCAGGCAGCCACCGCGAATTCCCAGTCATCGGCTCAGTACTTTGCGCAAGGAGAAACGACGGATTTCGCCTTCGAATCCGACGGAGTGCGGTTGTCCGGCATGTTGGACGTCCCACAGCAAGGCGAGACAAAGGCCCTGATCCTGCTTGTCCACAGCTATGGCGGAACGAATGTCCGCGACCCGCGCGCCTACTCGGCGTACACAAGCATGCGTGAGCGCTTCAACGAGATTGGCATCGCCACCGCGATCTGGGACAAGGCCGGCCAGGGCCAGAGTGAGGGCAGCTTCGACATCAACCAGCCCGTCGCTGAAAGTGCTCAGGAAGTCCTCGACGCCCTGGATCACCTTCGGGCGATGAACGCACCCGGCTCCGGAACAATCGGGCTGTGGGGTGGCAGCCGCGCCGGCTGGATCGCGCCGATCGCCATGTCGCAAGACCGCGACATCGACTTCTGGATTTCCATCAGCGGCACGTCGCTGGAGGACAACTTTACCTACCTGCTCCTGTCGAACCTGCCCTACGAGGGCGGCACGCCGGAACTGGCGGCACAGTACGCCAGTGAATGGCGCGCGGGCTGCGAAATCCTGCGGACCGGTGGGAGCTACAAGCGTTACCAGGAAGCCACGGAAGCGCTCCGAGCCAATGAATACATCCGCGAGATGCGTGGCGACTGGCCCTCGAGGTTGACCTACCTCGCCTATCAGGCACGCTGCAAGGATGGAGTCTGCGCGTCCTACGATACGGACATGTGCTCCTACATTCCGGTCGCCAACTTCGACCAGATGCTGTCGTCCCTGGATGTCGACGTGCTGGCGATTTTCGGCGCCAAGGACCTGAACGTCGACTGGCGCAAAACCCGTGCACTCTACGAGACCACGATCGGGCAGAACCCGAATGCCACGCTCACCGTCGAGGTGTTCGACGACGCCGATCACACCCTGTCAGTCGCGGAGACCGGCAGCATGCGGGAGATGCAGTCCCGGACCTCGGCGCGCAAGAGCGATGGCTATTACGAAACGCAGCTCAAGTGGCTGCAGAAGATTATTGCTGAGTCAAACAACAAGACGTCAGAACTTGCAAACACGACCAGCGATCTTAAATGACGATCCTCTGCTCCGGAGTGCCGATTGAATTCGCGAAGCGGTGTAACTATTTCGCGGTTCACGACGTACTACTCCAGAGAGCCAGCGCGATCCAGCACTAACATCTCATAAAGGTCGGGGCGTCTCCTTCTTTCGTTGTGGGCGCCAGTTAATGGATAACACTTCCAAGCACAAACGATCTGCAGCTGCGCGCTCGCGCGTTCAGCTCTGCCTACTGGTGTTGCTCACATTCTCATCAGCACCCTATTGGTGGCCGATGATGCGTTGTCTTTTCGACGAACGCAGCTTTCGCTGGTCTTACACGCTACTCGACGCGCAGATCAGTGGGCAGGGCCATCAGGGTGATTTCGCCTTCCTTGCATTGATTACAACGCTGACGGTCGGCTTTCTGTTCATGGGCTGGACACGGGGCGGGCGAGTTTTCGCAGCTCTTGCGACCGTCTGGTTCGCCTTGCGTCTATTCGGGGCCACTTCGGCGGCGCTCAGTGGGGGGCTCATGTTTTATGGCGATTCGTTT